>JAGVEK010000204.1 GCA_020058315.1 Candidatus Zixiibacteriota bacterium | reverse complement strand
GCGCCCGCGCGGTGAACCCCAGTCCGGAATCGCTGACCGTGAAGTTGATTTTGAATCCGCTCCCAAGCGGAGCACGATTGTACACGAAAGCCTGTTTCGAGTATGGTCCTCCCAAGACCTGCTTCCCGAATTGCACGGTATCCGGTTTCGCGTCAACGAACGGGCGTCCGGCAAAATGCAGCGATCTCTCCGCCGTCTTTGTGATGCGCGGATCAGTCGCCGACAATCGAATCACATAGTCGCCAGTCGCCAGATCGCCCGACGGGACCAGACTCATAGTAGCCGCAAAACTGGGTGTACCAGTGGCGGGCGAAAAGAGCATTCTGGCGGATCCACGACGAGGAACGGTTGTCAGCGCACCGGAAAGCGAGATGGGGCGGTCGTATTTTCGATACAGGCTGTCGACCACTACACTGTAGGTAATGGTGTCAGCATGCGCACCGGATGAATCCAGCGAAGGCTGAAACCCGCCGACAAGGATGTATTTGGAAATGGAGTCCAGGGATGCGCCGCAGACATTCGAGACTTTGAGCACAACATCAAAGACACCGGGCGAGTAGACGTGAACAGGATTTTGCATCGTCGAGATTGATCCATCCCCGAAGACCCAATGCCACGTGGTTGGACTATTGAGCGAGGCGTCTGTAAACTGCGTGCTCAGCGGCTCAAAACCGGTCAGTGGAGTTCCGGACAGACCAGCCTGCGGCGCGGTGCTGACCGTGATCGGCGGATTCAGCGGCAGGGTGTCAACCCCGCAGGCATGGAACAAGACGAGTCGCGCCTGGTACACACCGTGGCTCAAATAGCCGTGCACCGCGTCCGGTCCGGGGGCGCTTCCATTGTCGCCGAAGAGCCATCTCGATGAATCGACAACGCCGGAATAAGTCGCGGTGAAACTGATATTCTGCCCGGCGGCACAGACGGCCGACGGTGCGGCATTCAAGGTCGCGGTCGGGCGTGTGTAGACTTGAACATAATCCCGCCTCACTTCGATAACGGAACCGCAATCACCGGTCACGATAAGCTGCACACTGAACGTGTCAGCGCGGTCGTAGATATGCACAGGGTTCGCTTCTGTGCCATCGAGCGTGTTGTTGTCGCCAAAGTCCCATTGGTACCTTTGGATGGGCTGATCGGAAATGGCGTGCAGCCGCACGGTGTACGGAGTGCATCTGGGCGGCGGCAGAGTATCCGAGGAGGCCGTAATACTGATATTGGGTTTATGGCTGATATTGATGTACCCGCGCCTGAGCACCTGATAGGGGCCGCACGGATTGTAGGCGCGCAGTGTGACATCGAAGCTTCCGGTTTTCACATAGGTATGCATGACCGGATTTCCAAGCGCAGTCCCGCCGTCTCCGAATGTCCAGCGCAGGCTGTCAGCCTCGGGGCTCACCTGCGCTGTAAAGGTGACGGTCAGAGAATCGCAGGCTTTCAGGGTGTCGGCAGTGAAATCAGCCGTCAATGGAGTGGCGACGCGTATGTAACCGACCCGTGTCAGTGTATCTGTGTCCAGATCCCCCTCGGCAATCAGGCGCACAGTGTAAAGTCCGGCCGTATTGTAGACGTGCGGAAGAGGACTCTTGACATTATCCGTTTGACCATCTCCAAAACTCCAATTCCATTGTTCATCTATGCAGGTCGAGCGGTTGACGAATGTGACTGTAAATGGGGCACAACCCGAGGTCACGGTGGCGTAGAAATCCGCCTTCTTGTCGCTGTCCCAGAACTCGTCGGCGCCAATGTCGATCTTGAGGTCCTGCGGGATACGCCCCAGCGGCGGACCGTCGATATCCCAGTCGAAATCTCCGGAGATTAGCAGTTCGTTCGGCACATACCCGTAATTGCCGGCGTTTCTGGCCGGCGAGGCACAAGTCAGGTGGCAATCCGCAATCGAATCGACGAGACGCGGATTGACGCTGACCTGATTGGGCGAAGTCGGCGGCGGTATGTTCGCTACGTGCCCGGCGGCATTATGGTAAAATAGATTGTAATTGACGATCGCATTGGGGTTGAGCACGGGTGTCTTCGTGCTAAACACGATATTCTGAAAGATTCCAAACCCCTGCTGGTTGTACGCGATGATGTTGTTGGCGATTGTCACGCCCGCCGCACTCGATCCCAGCGAGATTCCTGCGCCCGATGGGTTGATATTGCCGGTGATCGTGTTGTTGACGATCGCGAGAGAACTGGAATAACCCACCTGGATCCCACCAGCGGAGCCTGCTGTTGTATCCGAATTACCAGCGATCCAGTTGCCCGCTATAATACCGCCGGGGGTTGAGTAACCGTTGTAGTATATGCCACCGCCACTGCTATTCCCTGTGTTTCCGAGAATCCTGTTATTGATTACCCAGGCGCGGCCGTACATGCTGACCCCGCCGGCGCAACCGCCTTCGCAGGAATTCGAAACGATATTGTTTGAAATCGTAAATCCCTCGAGTACCTGCAGAGCGGTGTCCGCATTCAAGCTAAAGACACTGAACCCGGAGGTGCCGATCACCAGGGTCGAATCCGCTCCTTTTTCGGAGACGATCTTCAGCGTCTTTCCATACGGGACGAATGAGGGTCCGTCGTACGTGGACCCACGAGAGGGGCCAACGAAGATGATGTGGGCATTCCAGGTGTAGACGTCCTGCATGGCCCGTTCAAGCTGGCGGTACGGGGTCAGGCGGTCACCGGTTCCGGTGATGTCACTTCCGGGAGCGCCGTCTCCGAAGCCGTCGACACTCACGAAGATTGTATCGCTGTTGGTGTCGGACTTGCAGGCGATCGTGATGAACGCCGGCTTGGATTTCACTGCGGAGCCGCATGGATTATAGCCTCGGAGTTCAACCGTGTAGCTGCCGGTCGAAGAGTAGACATACGTAACCGGGTTTCCCAGCACTGACCCGCCATCCCCGAATGACCAGCGGAGGCTGTCCGCAGTTGTGTTCACCAAGGCAGTGAAGGTGATTGCGAGAGGATTACAACCCAGGACGGCATCCGCGATAAAATCGACGCTCAATGGCGGGGCCACACGGATGTAGCCAACCCGTGTCAGAGTGTCGGCATCGAGGCTGCCTTTAGCGATCAGGCGCACCGTGTAGAGTCCGGGGGCGGTATAGCCGTGAACGGGACTCTTGTCGGTCGATGTCCCGCCATCGCCGAAATCCCAAGCCCATTCTTCATCAATGCAGGTGGAGTGATTAGCAAAACTGACAACCAAAGTACTGCAGCCGACGGTGGGGGTTGCGTCGAAATCCGCTGTCTTGCGAGTATCCCAGAATTCGTCGCCGCCAATGTCGATCGTGGTCTCGAAATAGCGCGCCTGAGGAGAACCATCCAGATCCCAAGCGAACTCCCCAGCGCTAATGATCTCAGAGGGCACGAGGCCATTGGAGCCGGTGTTTCGGGCGGGAGAGGCGCAGGTCAGGTGATAATCCCCCCCGGTCCAGTCGGCCAAAAGAGGGTTCGCGCCTGCACCTGTGATATTCGTCCCATCTGGGGCAGGCAATCCAAAGACATTCCCACCGGCATTCTGGTAGAACAAATTGTATGAGACTGACGTCGCGGGGCCTGCCGACTGGTAAATTCCGTACCCAGTATGATTGTAGGCGATAATGTTGTTGGCGATGGTGACGCCCTCTGCACTGGCACTCAGGTAGATCCCCGCACCGCTCTGGGCCGTATTGGAGACTATGGTGTTGTTGACAATCGAAAGGGATGTGGAGTAATCCACCTGGATTCCGGCGCCAGAGCTGGTACCGGGATCCGAGTTGCCGGCAATCCAGTTACCCGCGATGATTCCTGTTGAGCCGGCAACTCCGTAGTAGGTGATGCCACCGCCTTCGCCCTCGCCCGCATTGCGCAGAATCTTGTTGTTGATAATCCATGCGCGCCCATAAGCGGTGATGGCTCCACTACACGAACCCTCACAACTCATCAAGCTGCGTTTGTCCGAGATCGTGAATCCTTCCAGAATCTGCAGTGCCGAGTTCGCGCTGATGGAAACCACGCTGAATCCGTCACTGCTCGTCACTAATGTTGAATCCGCACCCTTCTCGGAGACAAGCTTGAGCGCATGGTTGTACGGATACGATACCTGCCCAGAGTAGAAACCTCCACGGGAAGGGCCGACGAAGATGATATGCGTGTTCCTGAAGACAACGTCCAGCATCGCCCGGCTGATCTCGCGGTACGGCGCAAGACGGCTGCCCGTTCCAGTGATGTCGTTGCCCGGAACACCGCCTGCGACGGGAAAAGCCTCAATGCTGACGAAAAGCGTTTCCGCCGGCGGGAGTTGCGCGTGCACATCGGCTGGATGAACAATGGCCACAGCAGCGACTAACGCCAGCACCGGCAAACACCGACAAGCGGCACGGGACTGAAACAATCTTCGTTGTGTTTTCATATGGGGCCTGCTAATTGGAGATGGCCTATCGGATTTCCACGGTCGCTGCTTCGCGCACCAGTGTCGTGAAATGATCCACCAGCCGGCCATTCGGCTTGGTCAGCGAGACGGTCTCAGGATCGATCGTGAGCACGGAAGTTCCGGTATCACGTTTCGCAAAGGAGAACGTCGCGAGACGTCCAAATCCGGAGACCCCGCTGACGGGAAGCTCATTCTTGCCCAGCCGGGAAACGAAATAGGCAACATAACCCAGTGTATCCTTCAGCACCCCTGCGATGGTGGGCTCGGCAGGAGTACCGCGGACGAATCCGCCTTCCTCAGCGTGTGAGAACCGGAGCCGGAGCGTGTCGTAGCGGAGGCGGAACGCCGCGCCGAAGAGCGAGTCAACATTATGGATGTCCACATAGACCGAGATGAGGTTGTCGGTCTGGAGGAGCGTTGATTGGAAAAGGGGACCGACTCGTAACATCAGGAGATCGGGATTGGGGAGCAGGAGAATACTGACCTCCACCTGCTGGCCGGGTGCGACTGACCGGGTTGCGCTGCCGGAATAAAGCAGGATATGAGTGCTGTCGAACGCCTCCAGAGTGAAGACAATCGGGTCGGCGGGAATGACAATGATCGTATCATGGATCTGCCCGTTGACCAGCGTCATTTCCCGCACATCCACAGAATCCGGGTAGAGAATCGTGAGACGCACGGAACGGACGAGCGAAGCCAGGTCCGTTGACTGGAGACTGAATCCCAGCTTCACTTGAGCAGGTGGCTTCGGGCCGAGCGATTGGCTCTGGCAGCCGCCCAAGATGAGGGTGGCCGCAACGATTCCCAGCACACAGAAGAGACACTGTTTCAAAAGGCAGCCGCGAATGAACAACATGGCACTCCTCCCCTGCCCGAATCATAACGCCCGGGCAGGAATTGTCAAGGTCAATCGAGGACGAGCGAGCGTCGGCCAGACACTGGGACCACTGCCGCAAGCCGCAGCGGTCGATGGTGTTGCCTTGCTTTATGAGCGTAGAGGTCACAGCGACCCGACGGTGTCTTTCGATACTTTGGAATCGGCGCGTGTTTCGGTGGTGCCTTCGATCACACGCAGGCAGGTTTCGTAGCGACCGAAGGAGGGCATCAGGTATGCCCCCTCAACGGAACTCCTGGCGCGTTCGAGGAGACTGCGGCAGATCGCCACGCCGATGTTCGCGCCCTGCTCACCGGCCTTTTCCATTCGATCGAGAATGCGCCTTGGAACGCGGATGCCGGGGATCTCGTTGTGCAGGAACAATGCATGTCTGAAAGACATGAGCGGCAGCAACCCTATGAAGATGGGAATGCGGACGTTTGCGATCGCATCCAGGCAGCGCCAGAGTGGTTCCAAATCGTAGAGTGGCTGGGTGAACGCAAAATTCGCGCCGGCTTCGACTTTTCGGCGGAACCGTTGTTCTTCTTTCTCCCAGTCTTCCGCGGTGGGATTCAGAGCCACGCCGATTGCGAAGGAAGTGGCATGCCCAATGGAAGCACCGGCGTAATCCCTGCCGGCGTTGAGGCCGGCCACGACACGCGTGAGGCCGACGGCGTCGACATCGTAGACGCCGGTGGCATGGGGATAGTCTCCGACCGATGGCGGATCGCCGGTGACGGCGAGAATATTACGAATCCCCAGAGCGTGGGCGCCGATCAAGTCCGACTGAATGCCCATCAGGTTGCGGTCGCGGCATGTGAAGTGCAGCACGGTCTCGAGCCCGACCGCCCTTTCCACCAGAGCCGCGACCGCGATCGCGCTCATGCGAACGCGGGCCATTGGCGAGTCGGCGATATTCACCACGTCCGCGCCGTGGAAACGGCAGATCCGGGCTCCCTCAAGAAGCTTGGATGGATTCGTCCCCTTGGGGGGATCGAGTTCCACTGATATCTGGAATCTCTTGCCGAGATCGAGAGCAAATCGCGAGCGCCGGGCCTTCCCGCCTTCGCTGGCGGGTAAACTCACTTCAACGACCGGCATCGGGGTGACAGACACCGGGCTGCCAGCGAGCGACGGATTGCGGAGCACAGTCGCCATCGCCGCGATGTGATCGGGCGTAGTTCCACAGCAACCACCAACAATGCGCACCCCGCTTGCGAGAAAAGCACCCGCCATGCCGGCAAAGTACTCAGGAGAGGCCGAGTAGACGAATCGGCCGTCAACGAGCCGCGGCATTCCGGCATTCGGCATCGCAGAAACCGGCTTGCGGACCACTTGGGTGAATCGATGGATCCATTCCAGCATTCCCTGAGGACCGACCGAGCAATTGGCGCCGATCACATCGGCCTCGGTGGCGTCGAGAAAGCGACCGGTGTCCTCGGGGGTCTTCCCTGCGAGCGTTACGCCTTCGTCAGTGAACGTCATCTGGGCAATGATCGGGAGGCGGCAGATTGATCGGACAGCCGCGATCGCCTCGGCAATCTCCACCTCGTCGGACATTGTCTCGATGATGAACAGGTCGACGCCGCCTTCGAGGAGCGCTGCCGCCTGCTCAGCAAACATCTCGCGTGCCTGGGCCGGTGTGATAGAACCCAAGGGAGTCAGCGATTTCCCCAGAGGGCCCATAGCGCCGACCACGAGCGCGTCCTTTCCCTCGATTTCACGCGCCTCGCGCGCGAGTTTGACCCCGTGGAAGTTGATGTCGCGGACTTTCTTCTCCAGACCATGGGAGGCCAGTCGCGCGCGGTTGCCGCCGAACGTGTTGGTTTCGATCAACTGCGCTCCGGCCAGAAGATAGTCCTGATGGATGCGCAAGACGAGTTTAGGGTCGGAGATGTTCAGATCATCGAAACAGCGGTCGAATGACACACCGCGACGGTAGAGCATTGTGCCCATGCCGCCATCCGCGAGAATCGGCCCCCGGCGCAGGCGGTCGAAGAGAGGGTGGGAGTTTTCCGGAACTGGTTCTTCCATCGTGTTATCTCTGCGGTTTCAACGATGCGGCGGGGTAGTCCTCTTAAAGAGTCTAACGGAATGAAACACGACCTGGGCGTTGGTCATCGGTGCGTGCAAGCATGCACCCTACAGTTCACGTCTCACCCACGCTCCGTGGACGGTCCCGCAAAAAGTGCGGGATATACGACAGGTGAGCTCCACGAATAGACAGAGCGGATCAATTCCAACCCATCTCCTGTTTGATTTCGCCGACGGCGTCGACCATGACCTTCAGTTTGTCTTTGGCTTCCTCGACCGTGCGGGTCTTCAGGCCGCAATCCGGATCGATCATGACCTGCTCTGGTTCGAAAACGGACAGCGCCTTGCGGATTCCTTCTTTGACCTGAGCTTTCGTTTCCAGAATGTGCGAATGAACATCGATGACGCCGACGGCGACTTTCTTGGTGAATTTCGGATGCCGGAAGATCTCGAGGTTGGCGAAGTGCGAGTTGGCGAACTCCAGATCGAGCTGGTCGACCGGCAACCGGAGAATCCGCGGATAGATCGTCTGGAAATCACCATAGCAAATATGGCTGATGGTCATGGCCTTCAGCCCCCCGGTGACAACACCCATCGCCTCGATCGCCAGATCGATCTCGGCGGGGCGCGTGGAAATCGCGGGTTCGTCAATCTGGATGTACCGGGCACCGGCGAGTTCCAGGTCGCGCGCCTCCTCGCGAATAATCCCGGCGAGGGCCATCACAGCTTCGCGGCGGGACCGGTAATGCTCGTCGAACGACCAGTCGCACATCGTGTACGGGCCGGTGAGCATTCCCTTGACCGGGCGCCGGGTCAAAGATTGGGCATCTCG
>JAGVEK010000229.1 GCA_020058315.1 Candidatus Zixiibacteriota bacterium | reverse complement strand
CCAGCGCTGCTGCAACTGGCCCGTGCGCTCCTGTTCGGCGGCACCCGCGACTTCTGTGCGTTTGTCAAAATCGGCGCGGAGTCGAGCGGTCTCTTCCCCGGTTCGAGTCTGAAGATCGCGCAACTGCGTGGCGAGATTCTCCTCGAGGGAACGCCGCTCCTCATCCCATGCGGTCTTCGCCTCGCGCAGGGCTTGCTCATCGGTCCGGCGCTGATGCAGGGATTCCTGCTTCTCGCGCTCCCACTCGGCACACATCCTTGCGCTCTCGGCGCCGGCCTGCGCCTGGGAATCGGACAGACGCTCTGCAAAATCCCTCTCGAGCGAACGCTTTTCGTCCTCCCAGGAAGCTCTCAGATCCTGCACGCGCTTTTCGTGAATTTCGAGCTGGTTCTGCGCATCCAGCTTGTCGCGTTCCCGTTCTGCGTGCGCGCTGTCCAGTTGCTGCCTGGCCGCATCGAGCTGGCGCGTAATACGCGCCTCAGCGATCACCGCGGCGATGTAGTCAGACGCGGCGTACAGGCGCCGCACGCGATCGTCGTCGAAGTGAGAGGGTGATCGATCCGCCAGAATGATCACGCCCAGTATCTGCCGTCCCGGCGTGCCGATCGTCCCGGTAGCCAGCGGCAGCCCGAGAATTGACCGGAAACCTTCCGGCTCCCACTCAGGGAAGAAGATGCGGATCTCCTCGGTTGAGTGGAACATCCGGGCCTTGTGTGTGATCGCAAGACGATCGAGACCGGTGCCGCTTCCTCGGACGGATTCGGTTTGCTGCCGCAGCTTTTCCGACATACCGGCCCAGCCGGTCAGAACCCATTCCGCCCGGCCGGGGTTGTGTAGCCATACGCCCCCGCACTCAGCACCAGCAGCACGGACAATTTCCTTCAAAGAGAAGTCGAGGACCTCGAGAAAAGCGTACGGCTGGGCGGTGATCTCGCGCAGGCTGTCGAAGAGATCGAATCCGGCGCGGATGTCTTCCAACCGCTCGCGTTCTTCGGCCAACTCGCGAAGCCTCTCGATTGCGCCGGCCAGGAGCAAGCCTATTCCCGCGGCCGCAGCCAGCGCCGATGTCATCTGCCAGAGAACCAGACGTTCAACTGTGTCCTGGCCGGAACCGATCGTCCACGGCCAGATTGCGGTCAAAATCCCGGAAAACAGAAACAGCACGAGACCGGCATAGACTTTCCGCCAGCCCATGAACCCCAGCGCCCAGTAACGCTCATGCGCCCGGAACGCAAACAGAAGCAGCGCAACTCCCACAACCAGTGGCATCAAACCAAACAGAATGGATTCCATTGTTCTTCTCGCTCCCCTTCAGTCGCTTCGGCGGGTAACAACCCGGTAACACCAGTCTACGGAACCCGTGGTAAGACAACCGGTCACGCCTGTCAAGAAAAAATACGCGGTGTTTGGACAATGATTGCACTGGCGCCGAATTACGAACTCAATGAATGTGAGTCGGTTACGACGCGTCCGAATTCAATCTATTTCGAATCTTTGCGCGGGATCTTCCGTCTCATATATTGTAGCCGGTCGGCATGAAGTGAAACCCGGCCCCGTCGGTCCGAAATCAGGCGATAGCAAAGGGTGGACGTGATGAATGAGCGATGTTCCAGTAACTACAAAGACGATCGCGGGAGACTGGTCGGTGGGATCATTGTGGCCGGCATCGGCCTGGTGTTTCTTCTGTCGAATCTGGACGTGATTCCCCGCATCGGCAAGACTTGGCCGCTGATTCTGGTCGTGGTTGGCTTTGCTCTTCTAATCGGCGCTGTCCGCGGACGCGGTCAGTCTGATCCAGGCTCGCTCTCGCAGTAGTCATGACCCACGGCAGCCAGGGTCCGTTCTTCTCAAATTGACACCCCCCGATCAGAATCGACGCGGGAGCGAGACCTCAGGTCCGGAACCTGAGGCTTCAGTACCTGTGAACCAGACGGCACCTGTGGGGACGGATGCAGGAACCACGCTTCCACTCTGGCGGCGCGTTTACGTCTGGGTGGTGTTCGGCGTGATTCTTTGCGGGTGGCCACTGGCCGCGTTTCTTGCGACACCGGGCGACCTCAGCGATCAGGCGCTCTACATCAGCGCCGCGCGTGAGTCGGTGTACTTGAACACGGGGCTAATGTTATGGCTGATGTTTTTCCTGGTCTGGTCCGCGCAACGCGCAGCCGGACGGCCATTACGCGCGATCGGATTCGAACCGCCGAGGATGGCCGACCCTCTCATCGCAGCGGGCTTTCTGGTGGGCGCCAACATCATTCTCAACGGGCTCGCGTGGGGCATGAAGAGCGCCGGTGTTGAAGTCCCCGACCTGGCGATGAAGGCGCTGCTGCCGGTCACGAGTACGGAACGCATCACCTGGATGTTGCTGTCGATCTCGGCCGGGATATGCGAGGAGAGCTGTTTTCGCGGATTTCTGCTCTGCCAGGGGAAGCATCTTGTCCCCTGGACGACTCCGCTGGTGATCGCGAGTTCACTCGCATTCGGCGTGGGGCATCTCTATCAGGGAGTGGCGGGCGGAATGCTGATCTTTGTGTACGGCGTTCTCTTCTGCTGGCTGCGGCTGTGGCGCGGCAGTCTGTGGCCCGGCATCTGGGCGCACATCT
>JAGVEK010000333.1 GCA_020058315.1 Candidatus Zixiibacteriota bacterium | reverse complement strand
CGGCACCTCCATCGCGCCTCATCCAGGGTCGGCATCGCCCGCGAAGATTGACCGGTCATCAGCCCCAAGGCAATTCCCGCCCACCGGATTTGATGCCTCGATCGCCCCAGTTGTCCGTAACCGTCGCTGATCAAGCGCGCTTCAAGGGCACGATGTCGCGGCTCACCCCGAGGTCTTCGATACTCGCCCAGACCGGCGTGTACGACCTGTTTCCAATCCGCCGGTGACTTCGCCCGGGCAGCGAGCATGGGAACCGCAGGTGAATCAACATGACTCCCGGCCAGACGGCTCAGTTCCCAGAATTCCTGTGGGTAATTCTCCTGCCGTGCCGCCTGTTCCTCCCGGTTCAGCAATTCGGCGGCGCGGGACCGAAGCCAATTCCGGCCCAGGTGGTTCCGCACAAAGTTGCGGGCCGAGCGCGGGAGGAAATGGTACGCGCGGAATTCGGTCTCACGATGAGTACGCTCGAGCCAGCCGTTGTGCACCAGGTTTTCAAGCCGGGCAATCGTGTCCGCAATAGCGTCGGCCGAAGGTGTCAGCCAACCCGGCAGAAAAGTGTGATGGAATAGGCAGGCATCGGCAAGGAGTGCCTTCGATTCGTCCGAAAGGACCATGAATCGGTCCCGCCAGTAGGCGGAAACTGCCTGATCGACATGGTCGAAGTCGCATGGATCCGATGGTTGTACATGACGGCTACAGAGCAACCAGCGTCTCAGAAAACAGCGCATCAAGCAGGGAATGCCGCCGGAGGCTAACCGCAAGGCTTCTCCGTTGGCGATCGCCAAGGTTGGCTGCTCAGTCAGGTGGCTCGAACTCGCGATACACTCGCGGACACCCAGAGGAGGGACACGGACAATTTCGATGCCGGATGAGCATCGGCTGAATTTGGGATCCCGGGATTCAGCGATGATATTGACTCGGTGTGTGGTTCCCAGGGCGCGCAATCCTTCCAGATCCTTGTCAGCCAGCCGGCATCCCGGTGCCGTCTCAATGAAGACCCACTCGACGGGTGCTTGTTTCAGCTCGAACGCGTGCTGGGTTGCCTGTTCGATCAACGCCCCGAGCTCCGCATTGAGCGCGGCACCGGATTCGACTTCGGTCACTCGAAGCGTGTGTTTTCCCTCCAACTGCCTCTCAACGCAAAATTCCCTGATCAATC
The DNA here is from genome assembly GCA_020058315.1 of Candidatus Zixiibacteriota bacterium. GTDB lineage: Bacteria > Zixibacteria > MSB-5A5 > WJJR01 > WJJR01 > JACRMA01. The sequence continues at coordinate 1,971 of JAGVEK010000333.1, read as the reverse complement.
TCGACTTACCGATTCCGGGTGGTCCACCAACCAGACAGACACGAGGGCCCCGATGATTTTCTGATGCGAACAAGCGCTCGATCGGCCGTAATCGCAGACGCAAGCCAACATGCCGCAGAGGGGGGAAGAACCTGGCGTGGTTGCCGCCGGCAGACGGCAGAGCAGGGAGTTCTGACAATCGATGATGGATTTCCCAGAACGTCCGCGGCCGCTTGGTGGGGGAAGGATCGTAACAAGAACGCGCCAGACAGGCCAGGCCGCTTGTCACATCGTCAATCAGGCAGGAATCCGCCAACTCCAGAAGAATCCTGCCAAAAGAGTAGATGTCGATGGACTCGGTCAGAGTCTGACCCTCCAGTACTTCCGGAGCCATGTATCCATGACTGCCCCGTATCTCGGTTGGAAACTGCGAACCCCGGCGAACCGCGAGTCCGAGATCAGTGATGCAGGGGATTGGCCGCCCCGCGACAGCCTCCACGAGGATATTATCGGGTTTCAGATCTCCATGCAGAAAATCCAGACTGTGCAAGTAGCCCAGAGATTGACACAGGAGCTGGAGAACCTCGACCAGCGCCGGGACACCGAACTCCCGTGAGACATCATTCAGCGGGCGGGATTCAACGAAGCGCGTCGTAAATTCGGGGAGGCAACCGTCGCGGCGAATCACATCCTCGGCACCGGAGAAGCCCGAATCCTCCAGCAGCCTCAGCAGGCGTATCTGCTGCATCGAGTCGTCCCCGGGCGCTTTGGATAGAGGGACGGGTGAGCGAAATACCCGCAGGGCATTTCCGACTCTGTCGCGGGCGAGCCAGATTTCGGCATCAGGGCCAGTGCTCAATGGCCTGAGGCGTTCCAACTGTTGCGAGTAAACCTGCATCGGAACCGACCCTGCGGGGGGCACTCAATCAAGTTACGCCAATTACGCCTCTGGAACAAGTCGCGCGACCCCAATTCGTCGCGGTACACCCCGGGGGGCGACGCGACACCGACCGGGGTATGCTGCGATGTGTCCGGACCAAGCCGTTCTCTCCCAAGGATCTCGTCGAGCGGGTGAAGGCCCTGTTGCGGCGGTCGAAACGGGAGGACACAACCACCAAGGTATTTCAGTACGGCTCCGTGTCCCTCGATGTCCTCCGCCATCAAGTGACAAACAGCGGCCGGGAGGTGCGTCTCACGGCGAAGGAGTTTGGTCTGTTGGAGGCATTCCTCGGGAGCAAGGGCCGGGTGCTGACGCGTGACCATCTGCTCAACACGGTCTGGGGGTATGGTTTCCCCGGTCTGACCCGGATCGTGGATGTGCATGTCCGTCATCTGCGCGAGAAGATCCCCGTAATGGCGGATGCCATCGTGACCATCAAGAATATTGGCTACAAGCTCCGGGAAGATTTGTAGATCATGCGCCCGCATCGATCACTGGGAACCCGCGTGCGACGTGCCCTGCCATTTGTCATCGGTGGCGTGCTGACCATTCTGGTTGCCGGCCTCGTGATTTTTGGAATCGTCAGGAGGCACCACGCCGGCCAGAGGCGCGGGAGTCTGATCCGCGATGCGGCTATGCGACCCAGGAGGTCCAGTGGCTGGCCGTACTCGTGCTTCGCGATGCACAGATACCCATTCCGCCGGAACCCAGCTTGGCGGTGATTTTGTAATGCGAGATTACGTGGCCGATCACATGACCGTCCTGCTCAGCAAGTGTGCCCAGTTAGAAAGTAGTGGACGCCTGTCAAGGCCGCAAGATGACAGCTTCAACCCGGTCCGCGGTGATCGGGATGCTGTCCCGGGTGCCACCTCGGATTCCCCCACGCCCGACCGGGCGCCTGACAACGCACCGCACGGTCCCGCGTCGATTGAGAGGTCACGTGAGCCGCTCCTTCGTGCGTGACCTGCGACCCGGCAAGCCGGGGCCTCAGATTTCACGCCACGAGACTTTGCAGAAATGTTTCCCCTGCAGATTCTTCAGAGAGCGGTCGT
>JAGVEK010000379.1 GCA_020058315.1 Candidatus Zixiibacteriota bacterium | reverse complement strand
TTTTTCAACACCCAGATTCCCGCCTGCCTGTGGTTTCTCGCCAAGGACAAGACCGCCCAGGGCCGCGACCGCCGCGGCGAGGTGCTGTTCATCGACGCCCGCAAACTCGGCCGCATGGAAAGCCGGGTGTTCCGCGTATTCGACGACGAGGACGTGGCGCGAATCGCAGGCACCGTGCATCGCTGGCGGCAGGATGGAGAGGCTGGTGCTGCGGAACCGTATGCAGACGTTCCGGGATTCTGCCGCGCGGTCAAGTTGACCGAGATTGCAGAGCATGGCCATGTGCTCACACCGGGGCGCTATGTGGGCGCGGAGGCGGTGGATGATGACGACGAGGCGTTCGGCGACAAGATGGAGCGCTTGACCGCGCAGCTTGCGGAACAGATGGCGAAAGGCGCGGAACTGGATGCGGTGATTCGGGAGAAGCTGGGGGGGCTGGGGTATGCGGTCTGATTGGCGCGAAATCACACTCGGAGAATTTGTCCGGCTCCAGCGGGGGCATGACCTCACGTCTACAGAGCAGCAGCCGGGGAAGGTGCCAGTCATGGGTTCGGCTGGTCCCAATGGCACCCATGATGTTGCGCGAGCGACCGGCCCTGGCGTCGTCATTGGCCGAAGCGGCGCGTCGATAGGACGCGTGCATTTCTCGCAAAGCGACTATTGGCCGCACAACACGTGCCTGTACGTCACCAATTTTCTTGGAAACAACCCGCGCTTTGCGTACTACGTGCTGAAGACGTTGGACCTCGCAAAGTACAACTCCGGTAGTGCGCAGCCATCCTTGAATCGCAATTACATCTACTCGATGACGCTGCGGGTTCCAGATCGGCGCGGGCAGGACAAAATCGTCGACGTGCTGCAAGCTCTCGACGACCGCATCGACCTCCTACGGCAAACCAACGCCACCCTCGAATCCATCGCCCAGGCGCTGTTCAAGAGCTGGTTCATCGACTTCGACCCCGTGCGCGCCAAGGCCGAAGGCCGCGAGCCGCAGGGCATGGACGCCAACACTGCCGCGCTGTTTCCCAGCACCTTCGAAGAATCGGAACTGGGGTTGATTCCGAAAGGGTGGCGGGTTGGGAAGCTTGGTGACGTATGCACCAATCCGCGCGTTCAGGCGAAACCAAATCAACTGCCAGCCGACACCCTCTACATCGGCCTTGAACACATGCCTCGGCGCAGCATCGCCTTGGTTAGCGCAGGCACGGCCGAAGGTCTGGAAAGCGGCAAGTTCTGGTTTGAACGTGATGACGTATTGTTTGGAAAGTTGAGGCCGTATTTCCACAAAGTCGGCCTCGCGCCGCACCCGGGCGTTTGCTCGACCGACATTCTTGTGATTCGAGCCCGCGCTGCGAGAAATCTCGGATTTGTTGCTATGCATTTGTCGAGCGATGAACTGATTTCGCACACCACGCAGCTATCAAATGGCGCACGAATGCCCCGCACGAGTTGGCAGGACATAGAGGCATACAAGATCGCCTTGCCCGCAGCGTCAGCGATGGATGCCTTCAACGCCGTGACGCAGCCGATGTTCGAACGCATATATGCCAACATCAACGCGGCGCGAACCCTGGCTGAGACGCGCGACGCCCTCCTCCCCCGCCTCATCTCCGGCAAGCTGCGCATTCCCGAAGTGCAGGCGCAGGTGGAGGATGCACTGGCATGAGCCACGCGCAGCATAGACGGGCTGGTGAGCGACACTGTGAAGGCAATGCTTTTGCATGGCTTTCACCGCCAAAAAGCCGCGGGCAGCGCATGAAAAACCGCCCAGAATCACCGTGGGGAGTAATGACATTTGTTGGAAACAGTGCCACATAGTTTATGTTGATCACCCATGAATGGGAGCATCCGACCCGGTGCTGCTGTTGAACCTGTTACCACGAACGTCTCAAGTTCGGCCATTGCTGCCGTCGGCGTGCCATTCCAGCAATGTCGGTCATGTGATGGATTGCAGACTAAGGCGGCATCGTCCCTTGGAATCGATAATCACTTGTACTTGAAGTAGAATTCTTGCACTCATATTATGTGTGCGACTTATTTGGAGCACATAATATGAGTACAAGCAATGATGCGAGGGTGGTCGACTTTGGCCATCGTCTCCTGCACTTCCGCGTCCAAGCAGGAATCGAGACGCAAAGGGAATTGGCAATTGCGATGGGCGTCCGGCAGCAGACAGTTAGCCGATGGGAGGCCGGCACATCCCGCCCCCGGGCAAGGGACATGCTTCGGCTTGCGCGCGTGCTATCCGTAAGCCCCGAGGATCTAGAGAACGTGAGCGAGCGTGGGTTGGATCCGCAAACGACGACGGTCAGTTTCGACCAACCGTTTCCAATCGACTCCCTGAGCGCGGAAGGCTTCGAACGGTTTTGCGACTTCTTCATCTCCGCGCTCCACCCAACCGCCGACGTGCACCGCTTCGGCGGGACCGGTCACAAGCAGGACGGCCTGGATATCGAGGCCGTTTTGGAAAACGGGACGATACGCACCTATCAATGCAAGAGACATAAAGAGTTCGGCGCAGCGAAGGTCGAAGCGGCCGTCGAAGCACACATCCGCCGCTCCGACAAGAAAATCCTGCTGCTCACGAGAATCGCCAGCCCGCAGGCGAGGGACGCGATGTCCGCCCATCCCGAGTGGGAACTGTGGGACAAAGAGGACGTCGCCAAGCGGATTCGCCAACTACCGAAAGCGGAGCAAATTCGTATAGTGGACATTTTTTTCCCCGGACAGCGACTCGCGTTGCTCGGGGAAGTCGAGGCCGGGCCGTGGATGTCCATCGAGGACTTCTTCTCCGCGTTCCTGCGCAAGGAGCGCGCCTTCAACCACCTGTGGCAACTGGTGGGACGGAGTGAAGAACTCGCAAACCTATCCGATAGCATTCGCGACAAGGATCGACTGGTCACCCTGCTGACCGGCTCCGGTGGGTCCGGGAAATCCCGTTTGCTGTACCAGGCCCTAGCCGATTACCAAAATGCGAAGTCTGGAACGCTAGTCAAAGTCCTTTCGGCGACGGAGGAACTCTCCGCGAAGCATCTAGAGAATCTCGGGCAAGGCGAAAAGCTCTTGGTCGTCGACGATGCGCACGACCGGGACGATCTCCCAATGCTTTTCGCCTACGTAGCCAATCCCAAGAATTCGGCGCGAGCGGTCCTTTCCCTCCGGACGTATGGCCTCGAGCGGATCAGGTTGCAGGCAGCCGCCGTCCTTCTCCAGCCTCCCTACACTTTCCAAATCGGCCTCGAACCACTGTCCCAGAAACAGTCGGTCGAACTCGCGGCCCAAGTTCTGAAGGAGTACGGCGGCCCAGAATCGGCGGCCGAAGCTGTCAGCAGCTACACCCTCGACTGCCCGTTGGCCACGGTCGTTGGGGCCCAGATCGTGGCGAAGGAGAAGTTGCATCCGGAACTCCTGACCACCGAAGGCGCGTTCCGGACGACCCTTCTGGCCCGCTTCCAGCAGGTAATCGCGGGAGACCTCGCCCAAGGCAAGGACAGGGAGGCCATCCTCTCCATCCTGAGAGTCCTGGCATTGGTCCAACCGTTCAGCCCGGACGACGCCGGGCTCCTGAAACTGCTGGAGGATGCCGAGGGCATCTCCGTCGCGGACAGCAACCGACTCGTCAAGACCCTGGTAACGGGCGGCGTGGCGTTCAAGCGGGGCCTGACGTACAGGCTCGCTCCGGACCTCCTTGCCGACTACATCATCGAGCAGAACTGCGTGACCGAGAACGGCGCGTCGTCAGGCTACGCGGAAAAGGTCTTCGCCTCATCGCCGCAATCACTCGTTGAGCACGTCCTGCTGAACCTCGGGAAGCTGGATTGGCGGCTGTCGAGTGGAAACACCGCCAGTAGCCGATTGCTCGATGGTCTGTGGCAGCAATTGCGGCCCACAGGGGAGTATGGCGACACGCATTTCAAGGCGATGACGTCCGTCGCGTACTACCAGCCCGCGAGAGCGCTTCAGTTCGCCGAACAACGCATCGCCGAAGGCAGGATTCCCACGGACCTGCCGGAACTCGTCAAGTACGCCGCCTATAACTTCGAGCACTTGCGTCGAGCGTGCGGATGCCTGTGGGAATTGGGGAAATCGGACGAACGGCAGTTGCACCAACACCCCGGCCACGCCATCCGCATACTGAAAGAACTCTGCGCGGTGGAGCCCAATAAACCGGTCAAGTACAACGCCGAGGTCGTCGGGTTCGGACTGTCGCTCTTGGATTGTCCCGACTCGTGGGGCGGGGCGTACACACCGTACGACTTCCTGAGTGGGATCCTCCAAACCGAAGGCCACACCACTTCTTCGAATGGCCGCGCGTTTTCGTTCAGCCCATACTTCGTGAGGCAGGAGGCCGTTGCTTCGTTGCGACAAGATGTGATCCACGCCGCGATTGCCCGACTCGATTTCGAGCGGGTGGACGTCGCGATCCTATCCGCGAGGGCGCTTTCCGACGCGCTCCGTTATCCGATGGGTCACTTCGGGGCCGCCGTTCCGGAAGCGGACCGCGAGCATTGGACCGACGAATTCGTCGGCACGTTGGAACTAATTAAGGGCAAGGTGCTGTCCTCGACGCTAGATCCGTTCGTCTGGCTCGAACTGCTTTCGTCGATCTCTTGGCACGCGAAGTTCGCCGGCGGCAAGACGAGCGACGCGGCGAACCAGATATTCGGGCTTATCCCGGACAGCCTGGAATTCAGGGCGATACGCGCGTTCGTTGACGGGTATGGCCACCTAATCGCGGATCCGGACTTCAAGACGAGGCAAAAGGAATGGCAAGCGACCATCCGGCATACCGCCTCGGAGATAGCTGATGCCTTCCGGACCCCGGAGGCGATCATGCAGTTCGCGGTGACGATGCTGACGAGGGTCGAAAACACCAAGCAGGAAAGGAACGCCACGCCCCACGCCCTGTTCCACGAACTGCTCGCTGGCACTAACTCCTTGGCAAACCATGTCGTGGAGTACGCGGTCGGGAACCCTGAGTCCGCTATCGTCCGATACGTTCCCATGGCGTTGCCGATGGTCTATTTGGAAGACGTCGGAACGGGAAGGGCGTTCGCATCCAGAATACTGACTTCCGGGAGTCAGGAATTGAGGGCCTCGCTGGCCCGCTGCCTCGGTCAGATCCTTGAAAACTCGTCATTGGGCGAATACGAAATCGACATCCTGAAAGGATTCCTCTCTTCCGATGACCAACAGGAAGTAGCAATCGCGGCGCGCGAGTTGCGCCACGTCGGATCGTTGGACGCAGCCAAAGCGTTGGAACTCGTGGGGACCGCGAACTTCTGCGGTTCCCAGTACGTCGCCGACGAGATCCTGTCCCTCTTTGAGTCCCCCGGCCCGATCTCGCTTGAGCTGCTCGATTCCGGCTCGGTAGGAGCCCTGTTGGAAAAACTGTTCCCCATACCGATTCTCGAAGAGTATTGGATCCAGAAATTCCTCGCGTCCGTTTCGGCCCGGTACCCGGTGGAAACGCTGGGCTTCTTCAAGAAGCGCGTCGAGCATGCGGCCACGACGGGGGATTACTCGTTCCGCCCCTGCAACTACGGCCCGTACGAGCACGAGCCGTTGCGGTTCGCGGAGTCGGCGGCGTACGAAGATCTGTGCAAGGACGTCTGGTCTTGGATGAGAAGCTGCGATGACGGTAACCACAAGTTCCAGCACTTCGCCTCCCACCTTTTCGCCGCCGTATTTTCTGCAACGGACGAAAGGACGCTGCCCTTCATGCGGAATAAGTGCTCCGGTGACAGCCTCGACATTTCACTGATCGGGAAAGTCATCCGGGATGCCGATCACAATTTCTCATTGGACAATCCCTCCTTTGCCATCGGCTACCTAACGGCAGCCAAGTCCCACGGCAGTGAGTGTCTCGAATCTGCCACTAGCGCGCTGTACTGCGCGGCCGTGAGCGGAGGAAAACAAGGGACACCAGGCGAACCGTTTCCTCGTGACGTGGAAGCCTTGGAAAAATCGAAGTCCATTCTCGATTCGCTCCCACGCTTCTCCCCCGCTTATAGGCTCTACGACCTCATCAAGCGGGACGCAGAGAAGAACATCGCCGAATCGCTAAAGGAGCGGGAGCTGTTTGAGGAATAACCGGGATCGAATTAGGCCATGCCTTGGGACACTGTGTGTGGCTGATTTCGGTCACATAGCAGCCCCATCACTCCAAGCAGCTCACTGGCTGGCAGAAAAGGCCGATGATCGGCCATTCGACCAACAGGAGCAGCCGTCATTTCAGGGCCGTTGACCTGCCCCCTCGTGCCGTACCAACGTTAAGTCAGGAGTCCGGGTTGCAAGGTTAATTCACCTCGTTGGTGGGTGTGGGGTGAAGAGCATCGCCAGC
>JAGVEK010000421.1 GCA_020058315.1 Candidatus Zixiibacteriota bacterium | reverse complement strand
CGGCGACTTCCTATACGAGTACGACATCGGCTCCAATCGGTTCGCCGCCGTCAGTTCCGCAGCGACACTCTTTACCGGCATTGTCCACTCCGAGATCACCGGTCTGTCCCTCGATGAATGGGTCCGCAGATTTGTCCATCCTGAGGATCGTGAACGTCTCCGGTCGCTTCGTCTGTCGCCTCCGGCAGCTTCGATTGGCGGCAGGCAGCGTGCCGTTGAGAACCAGTATCGGATTCTGCATCGTGACGGAACGGTTCGCTGGGTGGCGGACAGGGCGGCCACGCTGTTTGATGCCGACGGACAGCCGACGACGATTGAGGGTGTCATTCGCGATATCTCTGCTTTGCGGAAACTCACGGAGGAGCGGGACCGGGCGGTGCAGCGATACCGTTTGGTCGCGGAAAACGCGCGGGATGTCATTTATGCCCACGACCGGACGGGCCACATGTTTTATGTCAGCCCGTCGCTGGAGCGATACCTGGGCATCACGCCTGAGGAATTCCTGGGAACTCATTTCTCGGATTGGCTGACCGACGATCCGATCAACCAGGCCGCATTTGAGGCGTTTGACACCGAGATCAACGCAGGAGTCATGGTTGATCCTTTTGTTCTTGAACTACGTGCCAGGGACGGACGCACATTCTTGATGGAGTTCAATGAATCCCTGATCCGTGATGAGGCCGGCGAGGTTGTCGGGGTCCAGGGTGTAGGCCGTGACATCACCGATCGGGAGCGACTTCTCCGTTCGCTCAAGGATCACCAGAAACGGCTCGATTCTGCCAATCGCGCGCTGCGTTCAATTGTCGCGCAGGCACGCCGGCGCCAGCAGGAAGCCATCGATCTCAATCGCCGGTTGCAGGAGAAGAATGGGGAACTCGAATCTTTCGTCCACATCGTCTCTCATGATCTCCGCTCACCCCTGGTGACCGTGCGCGGCCTTCTGGGCCAGTTGCGGCGTCTTTATGCGCGGCGCCTCGATGAACGCGGACGCGATATCACGCGCCAGCTCGACACAGAGGCGGCCCGGCTCCTCCGGCTGGTGGGAGACCTGGTCGTCTACGTCAAGTCCGGGGCGGACGCTGCCGCCCGCCGGGCGGTTGATGCCGGCCTGCTCATCGACAGTGTCTGGACTCGTCTTGTCGAATCCGGCACTGCGAACCAGGTCCAGCTCATCAGGCCGGCCGACCAGATCCTCCTGTGGGCCGATCCGGTGGCCTTGGAGAGGGTTTTTGAGAATCTGCTCGGAAACGCCGTGATCCACAATTCGATAGAGAGACTCCCGAAAGTCGAGGTCGCCTGGCAAAAACAGCCCGGCAGTGTGCAGATTGAGGTTCGCGACACGGGGATTGGAATCGAACCAGAGGACCGTCCGCACATCTGTGAGATCTTTTTCCGTGGACGCAACGTCACTGCCGCTGGATCCGGCATAGGACTCGCAATCGTCAGACGAATTGTCGATACATCCGGCGCCAGCATCGCGCATAGCCCAAATCCCGGGGGGGGTTCGGTGTTCACACTGACCTGGCCGACGAGTCCAGTTAGTGTGACAACTCCGTGACCGGATCGGGTCCGCTCTGGTGTTTCACCCTCACCATGTGTCTTGACCAGAATTCGTCACCAGTGGTGACTACTCGCCCACTTTGGATTTGACGACTGGTCTGTCGTCTTCTCATCTTGCAGGCACCATCAGGTGGCGGATGCATCCACGCCTCGAGGGACTATTTATGACCATGCGAATCAGAACCATCGTCCTCATGACATTGCTGGCATGGCTCGCGTCAGCCCTGCCTGGATTTGCCCAACCGAAACATCCTGACCACTCCGCGCCGCAAGGGATTTCCGATGGCGGTACGACGGCTTCGACCAAGACAGGTGAAGCGGCTGCTCCCGGTTGGGGCCAGATGTCACCGGAAGAGCGCAGCAGGGCGATCTCTTATTCTGGAACCCGGCACATGCTGCAATTTGCCGGGTTTGGCTATTCGGTTGCCATTCTGCTGATCATACTGTTCACGGGGTTCTCGGGGAGATTGCTGGAGTGGTGCCGCCGGGTAACAGAGCGTCGTGTCCTGCTTTTCCTGCTGTACCTGGCAGCCTTTCAGTTGGTCTACCTAATGGCATCGTTCCCGCTCGACTACTTCCAGGGGTACCACCTCGAGCACAAATTCGGACTCTCCAATCAGACTTTCGGGGCGTGGATTATTGAGCTGCTCAAAACCCAGGGCATCGTTCTTGTGATCTTGATCTTCGTTGTCGGAATCCTCTACGCATTGATCCGGCGCCACCCGCGTTCCTGGTGGGCATGGTTTGGACTCGGATCCATACCATTCGCCGTCTTCTTCATTGTGATTGCACCGCTGGTCATCACACCGCTCTTCAATCGCACGACACCCCTGGATGATGGTTCACTAAAAACGCAGATTCTGCAGTTGGCCCAGGAGTCGGGTATATCCGATTCACGCATCTTCGTGATGGATGCCTCCAAGGACACCAAGAAGCTGAACGCCTATGTCACTGGTCTGGGACGGACCAAGCGAATCGTCCTGTTCGACAACCTGTTGAACTCGATGTCACCTCCAGAGATTCTTTTCGTTGTGGGGCACGAAATGGGACACTACGTCTTGCATCACGTCTGGATCGCTCTGTTCATCGCGGTCACGTTGATCTTCCTCTTTGGATTCCTGGCGCACCGCTTTATGCACCGGATCATCGCGGCCAACGAGTCACGCCTCGGCTTTGGCCAGCTCTCGAGTATCGCCAGCTTCCCACTGATCATGCTCTGTGTCACTGTCTTCGGCTTTCTCCTGGCCCCGATGCAGAACGGCTTGTGGCGTCATTTCGAGAACCGGGCAGACGTGTTTGGCCTCGAAAAGACGCGCAACACGGAGGCAGCAGTCAGCACCTTTGAGAAGCTGGCGTCTGTCAACCTGTCCAACCCCAATCCCTCGGCCTTCGTCAAGTTCTGGCTGTACGACCATCCGACACTGAGTGAGCGCGTGACTTTTGCCCGCTCCTATTTCAGCGAGGGTGGGACCGGGGCCGGGGGTGGAAGTGGCAGTTCCAGCACTTCGGCACCCGCCAAGGCGGCGGCGGATTCGCTTCGCTTCGCCGGCGAGAAGCATCTGACCAATCTCAAGCAACTGACATTCGGTGGAGAGAATGCCGAGGCGTATTTTGATGGTACCGGCAAGCTCCTGAGTTTCCAGTCGAAACGCGGCGATTACGACTGCGACCGGATCTTCATCATGGGAACGGACGGTTCAAATATCAGGCAGATCTCGGTCCCCGGCGGTGTGACGACCTGCGCTTTCTTTGCTCCTGACAACGGCCGTGTCATCTACTGCTCCACCTACCTGGTCGATGATTCCTGCCCGCCCAAGCCTTCCTATTCGCAGGGTTACGTCTGGCCACTGTACAAAGGGTACGATGTCTTCTCCGTCAAACCGGACGGGACAGACCTCAAACGCCTGACCGAGACGCCAGGATACGACGCCGAGGCAGTGTATTCTCCGGACGGGAAAAGGATACTCTTCACCAGCGCCCGGGATGGCGATCTGGAACTCTACACGATTACTCCGGATGGCTCTGCTCCGACCCGGCTGACCCACGAGGTGGGTTACGACGGTGGGGCCTTCTTTTCTGCGGACAGCAAACGGATCGTCTACCGCGCCCACCATCCGACCGCGCCGGAAGCGGTCGCCGATTACAAGAAGCTGCTGTCCGAAGGATTGATTCGCCCGACGACGCTGGAGATCTTCGTCATGAATGCCGACGGATCGAACAAGCAACAGGTCACACGCAACGGCGCAGCGAATTTCTGCCCCTATTTCCATCCCAACGGACGCCAGATCATCTTCGTGTCCAACATGGATGACCCCAAGAAGCGCAACTTCGACATCTATCTCATCAACGTCGATGGCAACGGCCTGGAACGCATCACCTACAATGAATCATTCGACGGCTTCCCAATGTTCAACAAGGATGGCACGAAGCTGGTGTTTGCATCCAACCGGTACGGTTCAAAGTCCGGCGAAACTAACATCTTCATCGCCGACTGGGTGGACTGATCGGCTCGGCTCACGGGGGTTCTCGTTCGTGGGCACAAACCCGTTCAGTGCGGGGAAATGATGGCTGCCGACTGCCACTGGAGTGGAGAAACAATCTCAGATAGACAGCCCCACCTTCGCCAGCAGCGGGTTCGTGCGTGTTCACCGCCCGAAATGGTTGATT
>JAGVEK010000519.1 GCA_020058315.1 Candidatus Zixiibacteriota bacterium | reverse complement strand
GCCCTCTATACTGTGCAACATCTTAAATAACGCAAGAGCATGACTCACTTGCTCTTGTCGATGAACTTGACCAGCAGTTCACCGTACCCGCCGCTGGGCCGGGTGCCGTGGGTCAGGAAGTTGCGTGAGAGCGTGGCCGCAATCTCTGATTGCGGACGGCCGAAGGCCGATCTGGTATGAACCACTGGCATTCCAAGAAGTCCAACGGCGTTGAAGTCCACTCTCCTTCAGGCAGACCTGCTTCGTTCCTCCATCGACTTCGCAACGAAGCGAGGACTGCGACCAACCGCAAGATCGCTCAAAAGTGCCGTTTGTCAAGTCCGCTTCACAAGCGCAATCGACCTGATGGGGCACAAGAAAGCCGCCTCCCGGCGGTCATCAGTGCCGTATCAGACAAACTCGCGCATCACCGGAACAGCGCCTTAATCTTGCCTAAACCGGGTGCCTGTCACGATGTGTGACTCCCCCAACCAAGTGGACCGCGTGGACGATGATCGAGCGGCGAGGACTGCGCTTCAGCAGAGCCCGGCATGTTTCCCGGCGTCAGACCGCTGTCTTCTTTGCGGCCGCGGGTGTGGTCTGCTGGAACTCTGTCCAGCCACGGTCGGCGGCGCCGGTGATTCCCTTGACACGGAGGTCGAAGTCGTCGGGATTGGAAGCCTGGGTCATCGCCATTTCGTAGGAGATTACATTCAGGCGGAACCAGCGCATGATGGACTGATCGAAAGTCTGCATGCCGTACTGCACACTACCACTTTCAATCAGATCATAGATCATGCATGTCTTCTCGGGGTCGAGAATGGCATCGCGGATGGCGCCGGTGCCGACCATGATTTCGATGGCCGGGACACGTCCCGGACCGTCGCATCGCGGCAGCAGGCGCTGCGAGATGACGGCGGAAAGTGTGCCGGACAGGAGCAGCCGGATCTGCTGGTGCTGGTGGGGCGGGAAAAACGAGATGATGCGCGAGATTGTCTCGATGGCGTTGAGCGTGTGGAGTGTGGTCAGCACCAGATGCCCGGTATCCGCCGCAGTCAGCGCGATCATCATGGTCTCGAGGTCACGGATTTCGCCGATCAGGATGACGTCGGGATCCTGGCGGAATGCGTGGCGCAAGGCGGCTGCGAAAGATTCGGTGTCGCAGCCGACCTCCCGCTGGGCAATGACGCTCTCCATGTCTTTATGGATGTACTCGATCGGGTCTTCGATCGTCACGATGTTTTCAGATCTGGTGCGGTTGATCTCTTCGATCATGGTCGCCAGGGTGGTGGATTTCCCCGATCCGGTGGTGCCGGTCACGATGATCAGTCCGCGGCGCTCCTGGCACAGCTTCTTGGCAACCTCCGGCAAATTGAGTTCGGAGAACGACGGGATGATCGTGTTGACGGAACGAATGGCCAGTCCCACGGTGCCGCGCTGGCGGTAGATGTTGACACGGAAACGTCCCATCCGCGCCACGCTGAGAGCGAGATCCATTTCATTGCGCGCTTCGAAGCGGCGCTTCTGGTCTTCCGTGAGGATCTGCGCGAGAAACTCGTTGAGTGATTCGGTGGTGGGACAGTCAGTTTCAATCGGGGTCAGACGACCATCGATTCGCAGGGTCGGCTGGACGCCAACACGCAGATGCAGGTCAGAAGCCTGACGTGCTATCATCTCCGCCAACAATTCTTTGAGCATCATGGTCGCAGCCCTCTCGTTAAGAGATTGGGGGGCTTGGCGTTATCTTCTGTGTGAAGCGCCGCCGCCACCCTCTTTACGCTTATCGGCATCTGGGGCGCGCGGATCAAGCCGTGTGGCAGATGAAAAGGCTCAAGCACGGACAGAATTGGGAGCTATGTGAAGGAGCACTGAGTCGGTGCTGTTGGTCTCATCCCACAGAAGAACACGGACAAGGCAGACCGGGCAAAAAGCCGCTCGGTCTGCCTTGTCCGTGGCACCCGTGGAACTGGTGCGTTCCGTCAGCCAGCCGGATCAAGGAGGAACAGGGGCTGGCCAAACTCCACTGGATGGGCGTCCTCGACGAGGATCTTGACGATCCTGCCCCCCTGTTCTGCTTCGATCTCGTTCATCAGTTTCATCGCTTCGATGATACAGAGGACATCCCCCGGAGCAATGGTCTGATTGACCTTGACAAAGGGAGGCGCACCGGGCGAGGGGGCTTTGTAGAGCGTGCCGACCATGGGCGCCTTGATCTCAATCAGATTCGAAGGAGGGGCCGAGGGCACACGCTCGACGGCAGGTTCGGCCGGCCGCTCAGTGGCGATTGGCAGATCAACCAGCTTTGGCGCCGCGCCCGAGGAGGAACCGTTGTGATTATTGGAATGGCGCTTCGTGATCTTGACAGTCCTGAACCAGCGCCGTATTTCCAGCGATTCGATATCTGATTCCTCGACGAGATGAATCAGTTTGCGGATGGTCTTCTCGTTCATAATTGCCCCCTCCCGGAGGATGAGGAGTCACCGCCCTTCGGGCGGCGGTCCTCAGAGTACTACCAGACTGCGCTCCGAGTGTGTCAGAACCCGATGACCGCTTTTAGTAATCACAATGTCATCTTCGATACGGACTCCGCCCCAACCGGGGTAGTAGACCCCCGGTTCGATCGTGATGACCATGCCCGGTTTGAGAACCGTGTTGCTCCTGGCATTGACCGCCGGACCTTCATGCACTGCCAGTCCGATCCCGTGCCCCAAGCCATGCTCGAATCGCTTCCCCTGCCCGGCGCGCGTAATGACCGACCGTGCTGCCTTGTCGAGATCGGCGCAGGTAACACCCGATCGCGCCCGGCGTAATGCAGCCTCCTGGGCGCGATACACGAGGTCGTAAACTCGCTTCTGCCGTGGTGTCGGATTGCCAACCACAACAGTCCTGGTGATGTCCGAGACATACCCGCTGACGGTGGCGCCAAAATCGAGAGTGATGAAATCGCCTTTGGCGATTCGCTTCATGGACGCCCGGCCGTGCGGCAGGGCGGAGCGGGGTCCCGAGGCAACAATCGTCTCGAATGCCGCGCGCTCGGAACCGGCCATCAGCATCTGGTATTCAAGCTCAGCCGCGATATCCCGCTCGCGAATCCCCGGCTTGATCAGGGACATCACGCATACCAGTCCCCGATCGGCGATGCGCGCGGCTTCCTGAATATGCTCGATCTCCGAGGGATCCTTGACTTGGGACAGCGGAGCGACCAGATCGTCGAACCCAACCCAGAGCGCCAGCGGCAGGATGGATCGAAGCTTCTGGGCGCGTCGTTCGCTGATCAAGTGCGACTCGTAGCCGACCTTGCGGCGCTTATCCTTGAGGACGTCGAGGGTCGGAAGCTGGTCCAGCAGAT
>JAGVEK010000343.1 GCA_020058315.1 Candidatus Zixiibacteriota bacterium | reverse complement strand
CAATCGCCACGACCGCCACCAGTGTCGAAAGCCCCATTGGGCCGGGATCGAAAATCGGGTAATTCATGCAGTCATCCCCCTATAGCGGTAAGATCGCGACTACCGTCGGGATTACAACACCCAAATTGTGACATTGGTTGTCAAAAACAAGGGGCGTAACCGCACGGCAGCACCCCTGGCTCCTGGCCCCTCTCCCAAAATCGGGGAGAAATGCCGATGATTGCAAAACGTGTTCGGAATCAGCGGCACCTAAATTCCCCCTCCCCAGTCCACTGTGTCCACTCCGTCCACCCTGTCCATCTGTGTCTATGTTTAGGGCACCCATCCTCTGGCCGCCCCAAACCGCCCGCCCCCTCTCCCTTTTCGAGGGCTGGTGTGAGGGAAGGAACCATCTTGACTCCCGCGAACCCTGCCGCACTATACTGCCTTCGGAGGAGAGGCCTGATGACCAGATACAAAGGCGAACCAGGGTTTGAGCATGGAGAGATACCAGCCGTTGGGATTCTGCTGGCCAACATGGGATCCCCCGATGCCCCGACCGCACCGGCCCTGCGACGCTATCTGAAGGAATTTCTCTGGGACCCGCGCGTTGTGGAAATGCCCCGTGCGGTCTGGTGGCTGATTCTCAACGGAATCATCCTGAACACGCGTCCGCGCCGTTCGGCGCTGTTGTATCAGAAAGTGTGGACTGACGGTGGTTCGCCCCTTCTGATCCACACACGACGGCAGGCAGCGGCACTCGAAGCGAAACTGAGGATTCGGATTGGAAGTCCGCTCAATGTGGTGGTGGGTATGCGTTACGGAAATCCATCAATCCGCTCGGCCTTGGAGGCTCTGCGTTCACGAGGCTGTCGCCGACTGCTCGTACTCCCGCTGTATCCACAACATGCCGCAGCAACAACGGCATCGACATTTGATGCGGTCTTTGATGTGCTTTCGAGCTGGCGTTGGGTTCCCGAAGTGCGCACGGTCGCGAGCTATCATGACGATCCCAGCTACATCCGCGCCCTCGCCAACTCGATTCGTGAACTGTGGGAAGAAAAAGGGAAGCCCGAGAGAACCCTCTTCTCCTTCCACGGCATCCCCAGAGCGTCCCTGCTCGCCGGCGACCCGTATCATTGCCAATGCCACAAGACCGCCCGTCTGGTCGCCGAATCGCTGCAACTACCGTCTGAGCAATGGCAGGTGGCGTTCCAGTCACGTTTCGGCCGCGCCGAGTGGCTGCAGCCCTACACCGATGTCACTCTGAAACAGTGGGGCCGCGACGGCGTCAAGAGTGTCGATGTCATCTGCCCCGGATTCTCATCAGACTGCCTGGAAACCATCGAAGAGATCGCGGTTGAGAATCGCGATAATTTTCTCCACAGCGGCGGCGGACGCTTCCGCTACATCCCCGCTCTCAACGAGCGACCCGATCACATCGACGCACTGGCAGGACTCGCGGAACGGCATCTGCAGGGATGGGTGACTCCCAAAGCAGACTGGGATGAAGCGACGGCGAAGCGAGAAGCTGATGCATCACGTGAGCGGGCGGAGAAGATGAAGGGACCAAAGCAGTAGGACGCCCGCCGTCACGCAGCCGCGGTTACGGCAGAATCCTCAGAGGAGATACAGCGACCCTGTCGCGGCTCCTCAAACTCGTGATGATTGTGGTCAAATCGGCGAAGGCCGGACCCGCCAACACGCTTACCGGTCAATCTCACCCAGCACAATATCAAACGATGCCACCGTCGCCACGACATCGGCGATCAGCATCGGAGTCTTCGCGTGCTGGATGATCGCGTCGATGGACGAAGTCGCAGTGAAGCAGGGGGAGCGTGCCTTGCAGCGCAGCGGGATGTCCGAACCATCGGAGATGATGTAGTAGCCGAGTTCACCGCGCGGCGTCTCCGTGCGCACATAAGCATCACCTTTGGGCGGACGCGCCTTGCGAGGAACTGCCTCGTGCACGTCGCCTTCGGCCGGCAATCCATCGAGCGCCTGGCGGCAGATCTTGACCGATTCGGACATCTCCTCGATCCGAACCCAGTAACGATCCCAGCACGAACCAATCGGCCCGAATTGTCCCCTGCCCTTGGCGACGTTCCATTGGAAGCGGTCGTAGATCGAATACGGATCGTCGCGACGCAGGTCCCAATCGACACCGGACCCGCGCAGATTGGGACCGGTCACGCCGTACGAGATGGCGACCTCCGGTGGCAGGACACCGACGTTGGCGGTGCGCGTGATGAAAATGTGGTTGTATGTCAGCAGGTCGTTGAAATCTTTGATTTTCGGCTCGAAATAATCGAGAAACTCCCGCGCCTTGTTCGCCCAGCCCTCGGGCAGATCACGTGCCAGGCCGCCGACCCAGATATAGTTGTAAAGCAAGCGGGCCCCGGTGAGCCACTCGAAGAGATCCAGAATCTTCTCGCGGTCGCGAAACGCCCACAGGAAGGGGGTGAACGCCCCCATGTCGAGACCGTAGGTGCCGAATGCCACCAAGTGGCTGGCGATTCGCTGCAACTCACAGATGATCACGCGGATGTACTCGACGCGCTCTGGAACCTTGATCCCCATCAGCCGCTCGACCGCTACAGCAAAGCTCATATTCTGGCTGAGCCCAGCGAGGTAATCCATGCGGTCGGTGTACGGGACAATCCCGGCGTACGGCAGATTCTCAGCGTGTTTCTCAAAACAGCGATGCAGATAGCCAATGTGCGGGCGGATGTTCAGCACCACTTCGCCATCCATGGTCAGTTCAAGGCGCAACACACCGTGCGTCGACGGATGCTGCGGCCCCATGTTGACCTTGTAGGTCTCGGTCAGATAGGCGCCGGAGTATTTCTCGGGTGGCGCCGCGACATTGATCAAAAGATCATCGTCTTCGATCTCGTATCGGGGCGGAGCCTGGGGGGCAAAGATGTCGGTCATCGTGTTTTCCTGTGAAGGACTCTGTCACTTCAACTGGCTGACTCGCTGTCATCAGCCGGGGAGTAGGGCTGCTGGTGGCATCGGCAGGAAATGGCGCCGGGCATCCAGCTTGAACGTCCGCCGGTCGCGCAAACGCTGATCACCGATGACATACACAAAGACCCAGTTGATGTTCTTCGTCGCCTCGATCTGCGGTATTGGCCAACCCTTCGATCCCAGCGAATAAGAACCAATCGGCATATTCTCAAAATCGTAGACAATGATCCCGAGTCCGGTCGAGTCGCCGACAATCACCCGCAGGTTCATCGGCCGGTTGAGGCGGATGTACATATATTCTTCGGATTCCGGGACCGGGGTTTTGTTCCCTTCGCGCTCCGATTTGGACTCCACCACGATCGCGGTGTCAACATTGAATGGTCGTAAAGTCGAATAATTGGGGGCCAGCCGGACAAAATCGGGATCGTTGCGGAGCAGATATCCGTAGTTATGGTCGAACAGTTCCGTGGATGACTGATTGGCCACGCGACGCCCACCATCGTCGCCGGAGCACCCGGCCATCAGCCCCGTGCAAAGTGTCAGGGCAAGCCACGCGAACCGACACCGGCTCCAGATCGTTTTCATCAGTGGTGATGCTCCCATTTGTCGATGACGGACTGCGATCCTCAGGTTACACACGCCTACGGATACATGCCGATCGTGGTGGTTTTTCCGGCGACTGATTCCCGTACGCGCACGGCTTCGGCCTCAGGGTAGATCGCATAGTGGTGGAT
>JAGVEK010000288.1 GCA_020058315.1 Candidatus Zixiibacteriota bacterium | reverse complement strand
GGGATGATGTCAACGCGTGGAATGACCGGCCTCAACAGTGCTTCCGCATTTCAGTTGCGACGTTATTACCATCGCGGAATCAGCCGGGGTGCTCCGATGAACTGCACGATCCCCATCGTTCCGCCTAGACCCGCCAAGAGCCTCTGCTTTCGGCGCGCAGGTGATTTCCGCTCACACCGTCGAGACCCGGGGAGATCGGCGGACTTCCGGCTTCGTTCGCGATTCTGTCCATCAATGGACCGTGCGCAGACGATCCAGGTTCCCGTGAATGTGCGCCGCCAATTCCACTTCCTGGCCATAGGCGAAGTGCGGCAGATCATGCCGGAACAGGTTCGCGCCGTAGGTTGCGAGGAGCTCGGTGGGTGGAACCACAGGGCCGTCTGTGAAACCCGGCCGGTATACTTCGAGCTTGAGCCCGGCTTCGCGCCGAAGGCCTTCGAGGAGAACCATGTCGACATCGGCATAGAACATTCGGATGATCGCGTCGAGGGCGATCCGTAAGTGCTCAGGGCGATGGCTCTGGTAGGCGAAGACCCGCTGGCCAATGATCCCAGTGATCTCGCTTCCCGCTTCGCGGTGGCGGAATGTGTCCTTTCCTTCCTCGTCCCAGTCGAATCCGTCATGCTCCGTGTACTTGAGTGTTCCGATGCGGAGTCCCAAGCCGCGCAGCAACGGCACCAGAAGCTCACAGGTCCGTGTCTTGCCTGCGTTCTTGCAGCCCACGATCGTCAGAAGATGCGGCATGGTGATGGGCCAACGCTGCCCGGAACGTCCTCTGCGCCGCCGTTAGCGGACGCGGGTGATCACGATCTCGCGGATCTCGCCTTCCGTCTTCAGCGAGTCGACAATGGCATCAACCATGTTGGCGACGATCGTGGCGACGAAAGGGTTGAGATCGAGCTTGTTTCCATTGGCCGTGATGGCCACGGATGAGTGTTGATCGGGGTTGTTCATGATGCTCCTGCTATGGCCACAGCCGACCACGATCGGCACATTGCTGTTCCATTCTACACAAGACCCGGTCGAGTCTTTACCTCAATGTGAGAGGATGCATTGGCACATGTCCTAAAATGTCACTTCGATTCCGGCAATCATCTGCCGTCCCGGTCCGGGGAAGCTGCTTTCCTCCTCGTAGTTGATATCGAAGATGTTGTTCGCCCCAAGATGCAGTGACGCATGATGCGCCAGACGGCATGTCGCTTTTGCATCGCAGATTGTGTACGCCGGCATGCGTTCGCGCCCATCCATACCCAGCCGGCTTCCGGCGTGGAGCACGCTAAGATCGGCGTGCCAGCGTTGATTCGGTTCCCACAAGGCGGCCAGCGTCAGCTTATGGTTGGGGACATAGATCAACACCGCCGGATCGCCGCCCGACAGCCCAATATACGCGTAGTCAACGCGGAGCGAGTAACACGTCCATGCAGCCCTCATGCCAAACTCCGCTCCTCCAGTGACCGCTTCCGCGTGATTCTCATATCGGTCGAGCCGGCCCGTGCGAACGATGGCATCGGACATGCGGTTGCCGAAAGCGGCTATACGGATCGACAGCGAGCGTGGCCACCGATTGACCCCGTGCGCCGACGCTTCACCTCCAATTTCCCAGCGGATCACCGATTCAGGCTTGAGATCGGGATTGCCGCTGGTCTCGCCATATAGCTGGTGCAGCGTGGGGAACCGGCTGGAGTGCGCCACGGATGCACTCAGTGCAGCCTCCGGCCACGGCGACCAGTGGAGCGCGCACAGAGGATCGGCCGAATGTGAGAAGTCGTCTGTCCCTTCGCCGTCGTGAACAGTGACGGCGATTCCAGGTGTGAGCCTGAGGTGCGATGTAATGAGAGTCTCAAACTCGCCGTACACATGGCCGTCCCAGGCGTGATGGCTGAACCATGGTTCGTCCCGATCGGCCCGTTTGTTCATGCCCTGCTTCTTCAGTGATGCCCCCCAGCGTGCTGATAGCCACCGTGTTAGACTGTCGGCCCGCCACTGGGACCGCACACCGGCAGTCCAATTCTCCAAGTCCGAGACCCATTCCACGCGGCTTGGGTCCAGGAGGCGGTCTTTGTATTCCGTGAGGCGATCTTCCCAGGTGTCGTAGAAGAACGTCGCCGACCGGGCGATGTGACGGGAGGAGGGTGCGGCAACGGTGGCAATGTCCACGGCACCGTGATAGTGATGGATTCCGGTCATCCGCCACCAGCGCGGTGTGTGGACATCGGATGGGATCCCCTTTTGCCCCCACTGGTAACCGCCGGTTGCGGTGACCATGCCGACGGGAGTCTGTTGCAGCACGGCCTTGGCGTCGATTCCGGTCCGGGTGAAGTCGGCGTTGTCACGCCGTTCGCCGTCTTCATAGCGGGTGGGCGCGAATTCAGCCGACAGGTCGAATCCGTGAGATCGGGTGTCATACAGCGTGACCCGGTAGTCCCACGCCGCCCGCTTGCCGCCGAATGCCAATTCGAGGTCGCGGAGATCACCGGAACCATACCTGGCCCGCAGTGCGCCACGGGATTCGGAGCGTCCACTGTGCGTAATGATGTTGATCACGCCACCGGCGGCGTTTGGGCCATAGGCGGCGGAGGCCGGTCCCGGCACGACATCGACGGCAGCCACGGCACTGAGAGGCAGAAGCGACAGATCCGCCTTGCCGTAATATCCGGGATTGATCGGATTGCCGTCGACCAGGACGAGGACGTCCTGGGCAGGAGCCCCGCGCAGGCGCACTTCGGCGGTATTCTTGTACCCGGTGCTGATTGTCGTGCTCGGGACTTGTTGCAGGGCGCCGGCCAGTGAGGTCGCATTGCGCTGAAGCAACTCCGGCCGCAGAAGACGTTGTTGCGTAACCGTGATCCGAGCGGGTCGCTCGGCGACCACGAGGATGGAATCCATCTCGTAGATCGGCAGCGAGTCGGCCACCGCCGGATCGCGCATCCCCGACTCCGCATGAGCGACCGCTACGGCGGCCAGAAACATCAGGCAGCCGATGACGCATCGCATGTCACGGCGTCGTGACATCAATGGCCTCCAGTACGGACACCTTGTACTTCCCCTGGTTCAACTCCGGGGCGGTGAAGATGGTGCGCTGCGTGTTCAGCAGCCAGTATCCGGTCTGTAGCTGGTCCCAGGTGATCGCCGGGGGTGAGAAGTCGTCGACCGTGCGCAGCCGATACTGGCGGGCGGAGGGTTCTGACACGTACGGGGCGGTGATACACAGCCACAGACCGACGGCGTCCTCCATCTCCCCCTCCAGATTCTGAACCTGGACCACCGGCAGGTCATCAATCTCCTGGAAGGCCGTCCCGGTATCGGTCACAACGTCGATCTTCCGGAAGATCCGGATGGTGCGCAGTGATTTGATGTTGAATGCGCCCGGCAGGTCGATGTTTTCATCCGGAAAGACACTGCGGTCGTCGTCGATCAGGTAGTACCCGAGATCCAGGTGCGCCCAGACATTGTCGTCGTAGCCGCGATTGTCGTGCGGGTTGAAGCCGTCGGCGCCCACCAGCCGGTAGGCGTAAAGACCACGCGTGTCGTGTGCGACGGTGTCCTTGTCGATGTAGGGTTGGATGAACTCGCTGCGCACAATTGCCGACAGGCGCACGGTGGCTTGGCCGTCAATGGTGTCGCGCGGCAGTCCATCCACGGCGACCGTGTCCGTACGGTCCCCCAGCACTACGTGAAATGTGCTGCCCGGCTCCGGCCCGGTACCATTGTCGCCTTTATCCGAGCAACTGCCGATGAGAACAAAGCACCCGAGAAGAACAACTCGCAGAAACCGCATAACCCAACCTCCTTGCTGGTTGCACAAGAAACCTGTTGACGGTTGGTTCCAGCCGGTCCTGCCAGGGAGGGATTGCCTCTGTAGCAGCCGCTCTCTCTCTCATTATAGTGAGCCACGGCTGAGAAGGCAATACCGATCACGACCGTCCGGCCCTGTCTGTGTCAGCGGGACTTAATATGATACATTTAATTCCTTATTTCACAAGCGTCAATCCTCACCTGCCTGCCAGAAAGGAACATTTCACAGATCGTGGTCGCATGGTAGCCATGCGCCTTAAGGGCATGCCATACAACACGATAGCCACTGCCCAAGGCCTCGTCCCCAAAAACAGAAGCGATGGGCAATTATTGAATGATTATCTACTTGACAAGCGAGCGCCACGGAAGTAGCATTGCATTGTGAAATTAAGTGTTAATGCCAGCACAATTTCCGGCGTGACCGCACAGCGCGGAGATGCGCCCGGAGCGTCAGTATTCTAGGCAACGCGAGATAATCGCAGACAGGTCTTCTTGGCGTGGAGGTGCGATGAAGTTCTTGGCAAAACTGTATTGGATTGCTGTGTTCGGGACGATCTGGGGGACGGTCGAGTTATTTGGCGGCGACCTGATGCGAGTCTACAATCTGCCGTACAAGGCAGCGATTCTCTCTGCGCTCGGCATCGGGATTCTTCTGATCAGCAAACGGGTCATTCCGCACTTGGGATCGGCGGTTGCTGTGGGCGTGATTGCCTGCCTATACAAGCTAACCTCAAACGGGTTCTACTCTTGCCAGCTTTTGGCAGTGATGATCCATGCGCTGACATTCGATCTGGCCTATTTCTTGCTGCACGAGAAGATCGGGCAAAGTGCGTGGGCCCGGGCACTCGCTGCGATTGGGATTACAGCGGTCAGCTTCACAGTGTTTGCGTTTGTCAATACCTACATGATTCCTGAACCACACTGGGCGGAGCGAGGCCTTAATGGTATCGCCGAATACCTGCGCGGCAGCGGCGTGATCGGGGTGCTGCTCGGCATCATCATAATGGAGATCGCACACCGGCTGGCAGGACGGTTCGCTTCTGCCGCGTCGCAAGAGTTGATCATTGCTCGTCCTCTACCGATTGGGGTTTCGGGTGCCGTGGTTATCGCCTGCTGGGCAGCGGGTGTCGCCTTCGCATTGTCCTGACCCAATGGTCCTGACCGATGTTTGTGCCGGCAGATTGAGGCAGCCGCAACTCGGCGGGAGATGGAGTGCCACAAGGGTGTGATCAGATCTTGACGGGTGTCAGTTCAATCGGAGCGCCAGGGATGTACAACGCCGGCTGCGTCACCAGAGAGATGCCCATGGGGAGAACCGGCCAGGCGACCCCGGCATCTCTTCCCGCGACAGCACCGCCCTCGCCCCCCAGCCGTTCAGCAGCAGTCGCTGTCGTCCGGCCAATTGTCGCCCTGCGTAAGGGGACAATTGCGGTCAGTACTGATTCGGTCGCCACAGAACAGCCCCTGACGCTGTTCATCAACGACCGTGAGTTGTTTACGATCCTTTGTTCACCCGGAGAGATCGAGGAGTTGGCGCTGGGGTATCTGTTCTCCGAGGGACTGGTTCGCAGCGCGACCGACATCCGCAACATGGTCCCGGACACTGCCCGCGGTCAGGTCTTCGTCCGTCTGCGCGACGATGTGACCTTTGATTGGGAGACGTTCAGCCGCCAGCGCACAATCAGTTCCGGATGCGCACGAGGGTTAACGCTGACTCGGCGGCTGGAAGAGTCCGGTATTCCTCCGGTCAAGGCACGCTTCGACATCGGTTTCGACGAGCTCACTGCCCTCATGTCCCATTTTCTCCAACTCTCCGAACACCATCACCAGACCGGGTGCATCCATGTAGCCGCGCTGGTCGGTGCGACATCGATAAAGATCTTTCGCGAGGACATCGGACGTCACAACGCGATCGATAAGGTCATCGGTGCGGCGATGGCGCAGCACCTCCCCATCGAGCAAAGTGCCCTGCTCGTTTCAGGGCGCATCTCCTCCGAGATGATCCTCAAAGGGGCCCGCGCGGGCATTCCTCTTGTTGCTACCCGTGCCGCGGCGACCGATGCAGCCATCGGCATTGCCGACAAGCTCGGGATCACTCTCGCGGGGTTTGTTCGTGCCCATCGGATCAACATCTACTCGCATCCGTGGCGCATCACAGAAACGCGGGGTATGGCCAGCACAATAGCAGGTGACGATGATGGATGACGCGACAGGCACGAATCGCCTGCACGCCTTTGCGTGCGCGGGTGAGATACTGGCGAAAGCCGATGCAGTGATAGCGGAGCAATTCGGTGTGCACGACCTCTTTGCACCCGGTCGCCAAGTCCCATCAGTGACCACCAGACAGCACAGTCTGACCGAAGGGCGTCCGCTATTCGACTTGGACGACTGGCCGGTCAACTCGCAGGCCCCCGCCCGTGTCTTGGCGGTCGTACGCGAGGCATGGGAGCAGGCGCTATCGCATTGCGGCAAGTACG
>JAGVEK010000309.1 GCA_020058315.1 Candidatus Zixiibacteriota bacterium | reverse complement strand
GTACTGCCCCGCGAAGAGCGGGATATATAACAATACGCCCCTACGTTTACCTCGATGGACGCAGGCACCACGAGCGGGTGCATGGATCACGATCGTCACGGCCGCACTCGCGCTGGTCGTCGCGGCATCCTCAACCTGGGCCCAGACCCCAGCCGCTCCGCCGGATAGCGCGGCACGGCCGATCATTGCCCCAACTCCTAAGCCAGTCAATGCTCCGCCCAAGTCTGATTCGATCTACGCCACCGAGATTACGGTGGACTTAAGCGGTGTCACGGTGGTCGACCGCAGCGGCCAGCGGCGCCAGATTTCGGGTGGATCGCTCCGAATCGAACCCTCTGATGTCTCTGGGCTTCCCGGGGAACTTCCCGATCTGGGCGATCTTGGAGACAAGGATGTCCGGCGAGAGGATATAGTGCATCTGACCTCCGATGTGACCATCGCCGAGGATGAAGTTGTTCGTGGTGATGTGGTCTGTGTTTTCGGCGGACAGGTCGACGTCAAAGGTCAGGTCACTGGAAGCGTCATCTCGGTGTTCGGCAACGTCAATGTTGACGGCGCAGTGGGTCAGGATGCGGTCGCACCGTTCGGACAGGTGCATATTGGGGCCTCCGGTTCGGTGCGAAAAGACGTCGTGGCCTCCGATATCGTCAAGGAACCGGGCGGACGCATCGGCGGCACACGCCACGAGGTGTTGCTTAACGTCTTCGGAAACCGGCGGAGCATCTCTTCACCTGTTTTCGGCAGAGGGTGGGACTCTCCCCGGTTCGTGTCACCGGCGGCCACACTGACGGTCCTGATCATCCTTAACATCGTTTTTTGGATGTTTCTGGTGCTGCTGGCGCACGCACTGGCCGCCCGCAACGTGGCGAAGGTCAAGGAGAAGATCCAGCGGTCGTTCTTCAAATCGTTCATCGTCGGTGTGCTCGCACAGATTCTGGTGATTCCCGCCATCCTGCTCCTGCTGGTGACGATCATCGGCATCCCGGTCGCAATATTCCTGGTGCCGCTGATGATCGCGGCGGCCATCGTTCTCGCACAGGCATCAACAGGACTTCTAGTGGGAGAGAAAATCAACCAGAACATGGGCTTGATCCTGAAGACTCCCCTCGCACGCACGCTGACCGGATTTCTGGTGCTCCAATCGATTTCGCTGGCAGCGGTCGGCGCGACGTGGGCGGCGGGGAATCAGGTCGATGCCGGGTATCTCCGGCTGATTGCCATCGTTCTTTTCAGTCTGACAATCCTGCTTGCGTATGTGGTCGTGACAGTGGGTGCCGGTGCGGTTGTGATGACGCGTTTTGGCACGCGCCCAAAAGACAGTGCGGTTGCTCCTGCCACCGATTCGTCACGCCCGGATACCGACCCGCGCGCGCGCATCGCTGCCACTCCCCTGCCATATCCCAATGCCGGCGCCTCGGATACCACACCAGCCGTGGGGTGAGTGCGCCGGTGGGCACGGCCCGCCCCAGGCGGGCGGGGGCCCCTACACACGACAACGGGATCTTGCTGCAAGAGCCATGGGCAGGATGCCCATGCCACCAGGATGCCACCACCTCTTTAGATTCACATCATTGCTCAACCAAACAAAAACCCCGTTCCGGATTAGCGGGACGGGGCTGGATGGTATTCTCGATTGTCGATTCGGACCGGTCAGTCCAGATAAGCGCGCAGGGATTTGCTGCGCGACGCATGACGCAGGCGACGGATCGCCTTCTCCTTGATCTGCCGAACCCGTTCACGGGTCAGCGAAAAGCGCACCCCGATCTCTTCGAGAGTGAGTGCCTTCTCATGGGACAGACCGAAGTAGAGATTGATCACCTCAGCCTCACGCGGTGTGAGAGTCTCCAGCGACTTCTCGATCTCGACACGGAGCGACTCCTTTAGCAGGGATTCGTCCGGTGCGGGCTGGAGTTCATCCTCCAGGACATCGATGAGGCTGTTGTCCTCCGAAGTTGAAAACGGCGCGTCCAGCGACAGGTGCGTGTTGGAGATCTTCAGTGTGTCGGACACCTCGGATTCGGAGAGCTCCAATTCCTTGGCGATCTCCTCCGGCGATGGCTCGCGTCCGTACTCCTGTTCGAGCGACGAGGCCACTTTGCCGATCTTGTGGAGCGTCCCGACCCGGTTGAGGGGCAGACGAACAATCCGTGACTGCTCGGCCAATGCCTGCAGAATCGCCTGACGGATCCACCAGACCGCATACGAGATGAACTTGAACCCTCGCGTCTCATCGAAACGCTTGGCGGCTTTAATCAGTCCGATGTTGCCCTCGTTGATCAAATCGGCCAGGGACAGGCCCTGGTTTTGATACTGTTTGGCCACGGACACGACAAACCGCAGGTTCGCCTTCGTGAGTCTCTCCAAGGCGGATTGATCACCCTGCTTGATTCGCTTCGCCAGCGATACCTCTTCGGCAGCCGTCAGAAGCGGAGTCTCACCGATCTCCTTAAGGTACAAATCTAATGACCGGTCTTCGTCCCGGTACTTGCGAGAGGTTCTTACGCTCGTACCCGCATCCTCCTTCGCTTAAGGTTCACTTCTGACGCCCCGGACGGATCGCGATGTAACCGGTGTTGCCGCGACGGTCATAGACCAGCAGCGACACAGGACGGGTCACGTCGCTCAGTCGTCTCACGACTTCGAGATAGTCCGCACGGTTTCTGATTTCTGTATGGTCGATTTCTGCGATGATCATGCCGGCACGGATGGCTTTGTCGTACGCTGGGCCTGTCCGATCCACATCGGTCACAACCACGCCGGGGTGAAACTCGGTGCCGTATTCATCGGCCAGATCTTGCGTGGCCGTCGCCACTTCCATCCCCAGCCACTGCGGCGCCTTGGCGGGGGG
>JAGVEK010000179.1 GCA_020058315.1 Candidatus Zixiibacteriota bacterium | reverse complement strand
CAGCTCGCCCGACGGACCGTAACCAAGTACCGGGAGGAGCTGAAAGTGCCGTCGGCACGATTCCGGAAACGCGTGTTCGGTCGTGTGAGAACGGATTCCACGCCTGTCGCTGCGCTGCAGAGCGATTCTAATCACCCCCAAGTCCCGGAGGATCTCGACATCAATGACGGTTTCACGATCGCGCAAGAACCGAAACGGGCTCAAAATCCGCTTGATAACGCCATTGGACACTCGCGGCTGAACCCTGCTGCTCCCAAGGGAGCATCCAGCCGGACGATCGTTACGGGGAGAATTTGATTGCGAGTATTGATTGCGTCGATTTGGGGACGGGCTTATCATGGGTCCGTCCCCTTCTTTATTCTGGGGTAGGTTAATTGATCCGTTGTAGACGATTCCCATTTCTCACCTGATGATCCAGGGAGGCGCATGGACCGCAACCTTGCCTTGGAAATGGTGCGAGTAACCGAAGCGGCAGCCCTCGCCAGTGCCCGATGGCTTGGCAAGGGTGATGCCAATGGCGCTGACGGCGCAGCCGTAGCGGCCATGCGCATGGTTTTCAACGCCGTGGAGTTCGATGGCACTGTGGTAATAGGCGAGGGCGAACGGGATGAGGCACCGATGCTCTACATCGGAGAGAAGGTCGGAACCGGGAATCCACCGCAGGTTGATATCGCGCTCGACCCGCTTGAATGCACAAATTCGGTGGCGTATGCGCGCCCCAATGCCCTCGCGGTGGTGGCCATTGGCAAGCATGGCCACTTCTTGCACGCTCCCGATACATACATGGAAAAAATCGCAACATCGGAGAAAGCAGGCGCTGCAATCGATCTAATGAAGAGCCCCTCTGCCAATCTCAGGAACATCGCGGACGCTCTCGGGATTGCCCTTGAGAACATGACTGTCGTAATTCTGGACCGGGAGCGGCACAAGTCGCTCATTGAGGAGGTGCGGGGGTGCGGATGCCGCATTCAGTTGATTCCGGATGGCGACGTCTCGGCAGCAATCGCAACCGCCCTGCCGGAGACCGGTGTCGATGTGCTGATGGGTATCGGTGGAGCCCCCGAAGGAGTTCTCGCCGCGGCCGCCTTACGGTGCGTTGGCGGTGCGATGCAGGCGCGTCTGAAGCCGAGAAACGACCTGGAGATTCAGCGTGCCCACAAGATGGGAGTCGATGACATCAATCGTATCTTCACTGAGAAAGAGCTGGCCCAAGGGGATGACATCATGTTCGCCGCCACGGGAGTGACGAACGGGGACCTGCTCAAAGGAGTACAATTCAAATCCGGAGGTGCACTGACCCATTCAATCGTCATGCGTGCCCGGACCAAGACGGTCCGGTTCCTTGAAACTCATCACTCGTTTGCCAACAAACCGGCGTTTGATCAGTTCTGACCCGCGGCACATGTGTGCGGGGCCGCTTTCAGAAAGGAGCCGTCGAGATGAAAGTCCGTATGACAGCCCGTCACTTCGATCTCAAGGAAGGACTCAAAGAGCACGTTGAGGGCCGATCCAGCCAACTGGAACGGTTTTTCGACAACATCATCGACCTCCACTGGGTGATGGAGATGGACAAGCACCGGCATTCCGCTGAACTGAGTGCACAGGTTCACGGTTCAGTCCTCACGAGCCGGGCGGAAACCGGCGACATGCGCGCGTCAGTTGATGAAGTCACCAACAAGATGGAATCACAGTTGAAAAAGTACAAAGAACGGCTGAAAGACCGGGATCAGCGAGGTATCGCCAACGGCAAGACGGCGTTTTCATTTGGCTCACCGGCCAGTGAAGAAGGGGCGTCTGACCAGTCGAACCCGTGAGTTGCAGGATCGGGCGCCAGGATCCAAGCACGGCAGGTCCGCAGTAATGGGATGCGGCTACCGGCCTTGCTGACGGCGATCTGGAGCAGATGATCCATTTCATGAACTTTCGATACTTGGGTGCCACGGCTCTGAAGAGCCGTGGCACCACTTCAGAGAGATCGCCGCACGTGGTTTTAGATACCATCCAAGAGAAGAGGCCGACTGGCTAATCGCCGGTTAGCGGGGGCGCCATGGAAACTGTCACAATTGAGCGGCTACTCGAGGACAGGCGCAACCAGTTCGAGCTGGCGGTCTTGGCCGGCCGAAACGGCGTCAAGAAGAGGATCCTGAATGCCGAGATCCACCGGCCAGGACTCGCCCTATCCGGATTCATAGAGCGTTATCCCAACAAACGCACCCAGGTACTCGGTGAGACAGAGTTGGCGTATCTCAACTCGCTCGATCCGGCCGTGCGGCTCGAGGTCCTGGAGAGGCTCTACCGCCTCGAACTCCCGCTGGTGGTGCTCTCCAAGAGTCTCGCCCCTCCCGAGGAAATGATCGTCTTGGCGGACAAGTACCAGACAGCCCTGCTCAATACCCGGCTCTCCACCACTGAATTTATCTCCCGCTTATCGATCTATCTCGATGCCCGGTTCGCTCCATCAACCCAGATCCATGGCACGCTGGTCGACGTTTACGGGGTGGGATTGCTCTACACCGGAAAATCCGGCATCGGGAAATCCGAAGTTGCCCTTGACCTGGTCGAACGGGGTCACCGTCTGGTAGCCGACGATGTCGTCAAGATCACGCGCCGCTCGGCGGAGGTCATTATCGGCACGGCCGGTGAACGTCTCGGGCATCATATGGAGATCCGCGGCATCGGCATCGTCAATGTCGAGAAACTCTTTGGCATTCGAGCCGTTCGGCAGCAGAAGCGCATTGAAGTCGAGGTCCGGCTGGAGATGTGGCAGGACGAGGCAGAATACGAGCGACTCGGTCTGGAGGACAAATTCACGACGGTGCTCGGCACGGAGATCCCGCTCGTGACCATCCCTTTGTCCCCTGGCAAGAACATCACGGTGATCTCCGAGGTGATCGCCATGAACCACATGCTCAAGGTTTACGGGGTCCACACCCCGCGCGAATTCTCGAAAGCGCTG
>JAGVEK010000198.1 GCA_020058315.1 Candidatus Zixiibacteriota bacterium | reverse complement strand
GTTTTCATAGGTAGAAAAAGCAGATCCTTCGCTTCGCTCAGGATGACAGTTCCGGTCAATGCGCGATCTGAGGGGTTTTTCAGCAGCCTGTTAGGTAAGCGTCACGACGAGGGCGATGATCACCAGCGCGGGAAGATAGTTGGCGACGGGGACGTCCTTGAGGCCGAGGAGGCGCAGGCCCAGACCAAGGATAATCAGACCGCCCACGCACGAGAGTTGGTCGAGGGCAGCGGGAATGGTGAGGGCTGCGAGCGATTGCCCCATGACGGTCAATCCGCCCTGGATAACTAGAACGGTGATGGCGGAGAACAGCACTCCAATGCCGGTGGTAGCTGCGAGCGCGATCGCGGCGAAACCATCCATGACTGCTTTGGTCAGCAGCAACGTGGCGTCCCCGGTTGTGCCGTCTTGAATGGAACCGACAACGGTCATTGGCCCGACACAGAACAACAGTGATGCAGTGACAAAGCCGCGTACGAAACCGCCGCTGCCCGAGCCGCTGCGCGCTTTCAGCCAGATGCCCACGCTCTCCAGCCGCTGCTCCAGCGCGAGCAATTCACCAATGACGCCGCCGACAATCAGGGATGCGACGATGACCAGCGGACGTGAACCGCGAATCACCATGGTAATGCCAATCCACAGGGTGACAAGACCGAGAGCGGTGAGCACCGAGGATTTGATTCTCTCCGGAAGGCGGTCGCCGACGGCCAGCCCAATCAGTGAGCCGGCGATGACGGTGCCAGTGTTGACCAGTGTTCCGATCATCGGGTCTTCGTCGCGGCCGTGGAGTCGCGCCGCACCTGCAATCGTGCGGCCAGTGACTCGAAACGACCAGTCAGCGCCTTGACGGCGTTGTCGTCGCTACGCTCCTGCCCCCAGACGATCAGGCGCTCGTACGTATTAGTGACATAGACGAGCAGGAACTTGGCGATCGGCTGGTCGAGAGGGATCGTATCGAGCACGGCCTCGGACACCAGGCGAAGGGAATCGACGGTGGCGATGGCGGCGTCCTGATTGCCGGAGTCCCACTGCGATTCTGCCGTCTCCATCTCATGCGCCAGGCTCTTGACGACCTCCATCTGGGCCGGGCTGCCGGTGACTGCCAGCGTACCGACCGTGGGGGCAGCAGTGGAATCGGCCGAGGGGATTTTCCGGTATTTGTCGGCGGACTCGCAGCCGAGGGAAAATGTGAACACGCTGAGGACTATGAGGACAGTTCCTATGCCGCGCGCGCCCCTCACCCCCGGCCCCTCTCCCCCAAAAAGGAGAGGGGAGAAAGAACTTGTGGAATTCCCTGGCAACATTGTGATCTGCTGGCTCCCTCTTGGACGCATACGGTCAGCCTGCGTGGATGGAGACAACTGCCGGAAGTTCCCGCAGACGGGCAGTGAAATGGCGGAGAAACGGCGACTGATATTCGATCGCGAAGCCACGCGCCTTTTCCCGACCCCGGTAGATCTCTGCGAAGGTGCGGGCGACATAGTCAAGATGCGACTCGGTGTATACGCGACGGGGAATGGCCAGACGAACAAGCTCATGCGCGGGATGAATTGACAAGTGCGTCTCAGGATCGATCTCGCCGAACATAAGCGACCCGATTTCGACGGTACGGATTCCTCCCTCGCGATAGAAACCCACCGCAAGTGACTGACCGGGGAATTCGCCGGGAGGGATGTGTGGATAGAGAGCACCGGCATCAATGAAAACGGCGTGCCCGCCGACGGGGCGCACGATCGTGGCCCCTTCCTCGGCGAGGCGGTTGCCCAGCCATTCCACCTGCCCCACACGATAGGCAAGGTATCCGGGATCAGTGACTTCTTCCAATCCCCTGGCGACTGCTTCGAGGTCGCGTCCTGCCAGCCCGCCGTATGTGTGGAAGCCCTCGAAGATGACGAGCATTTCTTTGATTTGCGCCGCGAATGCTTCATCGCGCATGGCTATGAATCCGCCGATGTTGGCCAGACCATCTTTCTTGGCGGACATGAGGCAGCCATCACCGCAGTCGAAAATTGTGCGCGCGATTTCCTTGACCGGGCGGCCAGACTGCGAGTCTTCCCTCTGCGACACGAACCATGCATTCTCAGCAAAACGAGCGGCATCGAAGAACAGTGGGACCTGATGCTTCCGGCAGATTGCCGCCGCGGTGCGGGCATTGGCCACACTCAACGGTTGTCCACCGACCGAATTGTTGGTGAGCGTGAGAAGACACACTTTCACACGACCGGGGTGCTCCTGCAAGAATGATTCGAGGCGAGCGCAATCGATGTTCCCCTTGAAGGGATATTCGCTCGAAACATCTTCACAGGAAGGATCGGGGAAATCGACCGGGATCGCGCCCCGATAAAGGACATTGGCACGTGTTGTGTCGAAGTGAGTATTCGACACCACATAGTCGCCCTTCTCCAGCATCAACGAGAACACGAGGTGCTCGGCAGCCCGCCCCTGATGCGTGGGAACAACATGCTGGTAACCGGTGAGGTCGCGGACAACTTCTTCAAGGTGGAAGAAATTGCGGCAGCCCGCGTACGATTCATCGCCACGCAGCAGCCCGCCCCATTGGCGTTCGGACATCGCCGAAGTACCGGAGTCGGTCAAAAGGTCGATGAAGACATCGGCCGCACGGATATTGAAGAGGTTGCAGCCGGACTCGGCCAGTTTGCGTTCGCGTTCGTGGCGCGGCAACTGCGTGATCGGCTCAATGGATTTGATGCGGAATGGCTCGACGGGATGTTTGGTCATGGTGATGGTCTCGTTTCAATGTTAAGTTACAAAGACAGGATCGACCGGGCAAGGACGGCAAGAGACTGAAAGCCCCTTGCCCTCATGGTGGGG
>JAGVEK010000219.1 GCA_020058315.1 Candidatus Zixiibacteriota bacterium | reverse complement strand
GAATACATGGGGAAGGCATTTGTCTATCTCGAGGCCGGTTCAGGCGCGAGCCGGCCGGTTGCGCCACGCGTGATTGAGAGAGTGAAGAGGTCGATCGGGATTCCTCTGATTGTTGGCGGCGGGATCAAGAGTCCGGAACAGTGTATGACAGCAGTTGCCGCCGGTGCCGATTTCGTGGTCGTCGGCACCGCCCTGGAGGTCAATCCATCGGTTGAGTTGCTTTCATCCCTTGCCAACGCCGTGCGTCCCGCCGGAAGACCGGTCTCGATATGATGGACCGTGACAGGGCTTACAAGATTGCACTGGGGGCGATCGCCGAGGCGCAGCGCACAACAGAGCGTCTGGCTGCTGAGTCGTTTGACCAGCTCTGGCACGGTTTTGAAATACTTCGCGATACCTTCCAAGCGGACCGGCACGTGCATGTTTGCGGGAACGGCGGTTCCGCCTCGGATGCCCAGCATTTCGTCACCGAATTGGTTGTGCGCCTTGATTCGGCATCAACGCGCCGCCCGCTTCCAGCCACTGCCCTGACCACCGACACGTCAATTCTAACTGCCGCGTCCAATGATCTCGGTTTCGAGCATGTCTTCGCGCGGCAGATTGAAGCGCGAGCGAGACGAGACGATCTCCTCGTTCTCATTTCAACCTCGGGGAACTCCCCGAACCTTCTGGTTGCGGCCGGGGCCGCCCGGATGCAGGGCATGAAGACGGTCGCCTTGCTCGGAAAGAACGGGGGACGGCTGAAATCGATGGTGGATTGCGCCGTCGTCGTGCCCTCGGAGAGCACCCAGCGCATCCAGGAAGTGCACGCGTTGTGTCTGCATCTGTGGTGTGAATGGCTGGAGGCGGAATTCCCGGTAGCCTGAGCGTGTGGTTGGCTTCCGGTAGGGGGCTGTGCTGGCGAACTCAGTAGGCTGCAATGGGATAAGTTCAACAGAAGCCGCCTCCGTGTCGTGGCTGGCCGGACGAAATGAGTGACCGGAAGCACGGTCACCTGTTTATCAATAATGCCCGATACCAGACATATAGCCGACGCCGGTGTGTGGACCCGACATAGCAGTTGACTTTGGCTGAAAGATCGATTTCTTGGAGTGTTTGGCGATGGCAAAACTGGAGCCCAAAATCGTCGCGCGCGCAAAGCCGACCCTATCCAAAGCGAAGGCGGAATCCCTGCCGTTCACCAGGAAGAACTACTACATCCTGCTGGCCGGTCTGGTGGTCATCATCCTGGGATACATTTCGCTGGCAATGGGTTCGATCACTTTGGCGCCGATTCTGCTGGTTACGGGATATTGCGTGATTGTTCCAGTCGCGATCCTCTATCGCGGCCGCGATTTGTCCGCGACGGAGCAGGGTGTACCGGGAGAGTGAAGTCATTGCCCGTGGTACCGGAAGAGGGTACCCCCAGGCGGGAACGCCGGGCGGTTAGCTCAGTTGGTTCAGAGCACCTGCCTTACAAGCAGGGGGTCACTGGTTCGAATCCGGTACCGCCCACCAGACGGTGGTCCAGTGGTCGGAAAAGATGAGGATAACGGGGTCGTAGTTCAGTTGGTTAGAACGCCTGCCTGTCACGCAGGAGGTCGCGAGTTCGAGTCTCGTCGACCCCGCCATTTCTAAGCCCATCCACTGCAACGACTTATAAGACCATCGAATATCGATTTCGAACTCCCAAGCAGCACCCCCTCCTAACTCCAAAGCACGTCGCGGATTAGCAAATCGTCACGATGACGATTTCGGGTTTACTCGTTTGACTTGCGAGTGATACGGTTCGCGAAAACTACGGCGATTCCGGTCCAATGACCGGCGATTTCGATCTGAAACTCTGGGATTTGGTGACGTCTTAGCCGGATGTCTTGAAATGGAATTCGAGATGATCCGTCTCGTCGTGGTAGACGACGGACTCGATCAGAGAGTGCACCAGCTTGAAGCGCTCCAGCGGATAGAGAGCGTCCCACAGGTCGGTGAACTGCGCCAGGGTTTGTGTAAGGTGCTCGCGATTGATGGTCAGTGAATCGAGCGCGGCCAATTCCTGCTCCACGGTTTGCAGGCGAGTATTGAACTGAGCCACCTCGTCCTGACGTTCTTCAATCCGCTCCCCGACGACGGCGGGCAGCGGCTGATCAGGGCTCTCCAGCGTGCTCACGAGGCGCTTGATGGCCTCCTCGCCCTGCTGGCGCTGATGGAGTAGGCGTGTGCGTTCTGTTTCCAGTAGCTCGCGTCCTTGTTTGGTTTGCTCCAAGACCTCGGGGAACACCTGATCGACTAAAGTCGGATCCTGGGCCAGTCGCTTGATCTCGTTGATGATGGCTGCTTCAACTTCCGGCGCTGAAAGCGTGGGCGTGGGGCAAGCCTCACGGCCTTGTTTCTGCTCGCTGCAGCACCTCAGGTAGGAGTAGATCCGGTCTCCTTTGCGCGTCCAACAGTACGCCATGGCGGCCCCACAGCGGCCGCACTTCACCAGCCGCCGGAGGATGGTGCCGTTCTTGTTCCGTGTGACCACGTCATCGTAGTTGCGGTTGGCAACCAGGAGGGCGCCAACCTCACGGAAGGTCTCCTCGCTGACGATGGCCTCGTGCAGACCCGGGTAGACTTCATCATGGAGCGTGACAAGGCCGATGTACAGCGGATTGATCAAGAGTCGCTGCAGGTACACTTTCTCAAACCGGGTGCCAGTACGCCGGACGCCTGCATTCGTGAACCATGACTTCCGTTTCCAGCCGCGGGCGTTCACGAACTTGGCGACGGCCAACAGAGAGCGATGCTCGAGGTAGAGATTGAACAACTCACGCACCATCTGAGCCTCGTCCGGGTTCACCACCAGCCGGTGGTTGAGCCTGTCGATGTCGTAGCCGAGGGGTGGGT
>JAGVEK010000089.1 GCA_020058315.1 Candidatus Zixiibacteriota bacterium | reverse complement strand
ATCGCCCCTCGCAGGGGCAGATTGCTGCATTTGGCCGTTGGGTATCCCGTCTGATTCTCGAATTCTGGAATTCGTCCCCCGCTTGCAGAAAAAGAAATCGCGGCCGTAATCGAGCTATCGGCCGTGTCGCTACGGAAGAGCGAGGGGGCTCGATACCACACATCGGACCTGTAACTGTCAAAAGGTCTCCGGTAGAACTTCGCAGGGATGACGAGCCGGCCTACGACTGGCGCGATCACAAGAACCGCGACAACCAGCAAACCAAACCACATGGAGAGAGAGCGATGGCCAGAAAGGACTGCCAGTCCCTGTTTGTGCAAGTTTGGATGCCAGAAATGACGGTACATGACCCCCAGCTCTCGTCAGACCTGAATCGCACCCGCGCGGCGTGTCCAGTCACTCGCGATCACGTCGAATCCACGCAGCACCACTGCCGCGACGACCAGAACCAGCGACTCCGCCGCCAGTGCGCTGTACGACGTAGCGTTTGCGTCAACAAACTGCTTGATGATGGCGTAGCCAATCCCAGAATGGAGCTCCAGCATGTACTCTACGATTGCCGCACCACCCAACAACAGGACCATTCTGCTCCCGAGAGATTCCACCAGCACTCCGGCCAGGTCTCTCGACAAGCGGCGCCTGACCGGCAGGCCACGCGCCTGCGCGGCGATGATGTGCGGCGCGCGGCGCAGACGCCCAAACTGGCGTCGAAAAGTGCGAACCCACAGGCTTCCGTTTCCCTCGCCCCAGGCCAGGATCATGACACCGGCACCGGACGAAATCCATCCAAGCGAATCACTGGAACGCCCGAAGTATCGGGCAATCTCAAACGTGATAAAGCACATGAAGAAAAGCGGGAGTCCGCCGAAGGCGCCCAAAAACGAATCCAGGATATCCCAATGGCGCCCATGCGGGCTCCGTGAGGACTTCCATCCCAGCCAGATACTCGTCACACCGGCAACAAGGACAGCACAAACTACCAGGATCAGTGTGTGTCCTAACGCGGCCGCTGCCTGGGTGATATCATCATGATTAACCCGCCAGACTTGCAAGAGATCCCGATCCATCCAGGCGTAGAAATCCGACTTGTCCTGACTCTCGGCCCGGCATTTCAGCCACACGGCCAGCCAGGCCAGGCCCGTCCCCCCAAGCACCCACCAGAGGGTGCGGAGAAATCGGCCAGCCGCGTAGCGAGCCAGCGGCAGCAGGGTACCGGACTCGATTGGGACCGTCTCCTGCAGACCGGTGACGGCTCCCGACGGGGATTCATTCATGGAATCACTTAGGCAACCCTTCAGAATCATCACTTTTCTCTGGAGGCTTGGTGACCGGTATTAGTGGAATCTCGTATACGAGTCTGATCAGCCGGCTCGTGTCGGGCAGCTCTTTGTACTGTGGATAGTTCACGCTTTCAATCTGTGTCGAGACGATCGCTTCATTCTCCTGCTTCACAGCCTGAAACGTGAATATCGGGGCAGCCTGTCCCTTCCCGGGATCCAGTGGTGGCAGCGGCACACCCGACCAGGCCCGAAGATTCCTCTTTGGACTCGGCGGCGGGTACCGCCATTTGTGATCCTCACCGACATTCAGAATTGTGGCACCGCATGTCTTACTTCCATAGAGACGGACATGCACGCTGTCCCCAGCCGTGGAAGTCATCCCGTCCGGGTATTGGAGCAAGCCCTCGACGATCGTGGAGCCGCATCCGGTCAGGAACACCAACAACAACACGGCAAAGGACGTTCTGTGGCATCTGGAATCGGTGCAATATCTGGTCATGACCTCCCTCGTTTCCGCCGGTGAATTACTGCCTGATGGACCATTGGTTGACGCGCCTGAAGAAGTTGAACGGGTCCACATTTGGCCCAATGTCGATGCTCGTGTTCAGGAGCGTGTAGCGTTTGATCGTGTACAGAAACGCGTACGGGGCATCGTCGGAAATCATCTTGTGAATCCGGTGGTACAAAAGAGTCCTCTCGTCCGTCTCCAGTCTGGGAATCGAATCCAGCCTTAGATCAATCTCCGGGTTGGAGTAGTTGATGAAATTTTGACTCCCATCGCTGCGAAAGGTCGGGGAGAGATTCGGCGTTAGAAAAAACGACCACAGACCGAAAGAGGCATCGAAATCCCGGGCACCGAAGACGCGCTGATTATACTCTTGAGGGTTCAGGTACTCAACCGTTGCCGTGACACCCACATCCTCCCAAAAACCCCGGATCCGCTCCGCGACGATCCCTGGAACAGTGCCCGATTCCGAGAAGGTCGTTAGCTTGATCGCGAGCGTTTGTCCCGCGGCATTGACCCGCCGCTCGGAGGGTTGCAACAGCCATCCCGCTTCCTGCAGCAAACGCCTGGCCAGGTCGGGATTGTATTCCTGATAAGGCGCGGCGCATGTGTCACACCTGTTCGGCGAATCGGAGGGAAACGGCCCCGTAATGGCATTCCCCTCGTTCCCGTAGGTGGAAAGAACCTGGGGCCGGTTGATGGCGCAGGACAGCGCCCGCCGCACCCGGCGGTCCCTCAGGATCGGTCTGGCACAGTTGAAGGCCACATAGTTGTAGCGATTGCTGGTCAGCGGGATCAGTTTGTGATCGGCCGCACCGGCAAGGGCGGTAATCTTCTCAACTGGCACATCGGGCATGCAGATCGGGTCCGTGTAGTTTCCGGCTATAATATCATCGACTTTGGGGTAGTAATTCCTATAATAGTTGATTATGAT
>JAGVEK010000090.1 GCA_020058315.1 Candidatus Zixiibacteriota bacterium | reverse complement strand
GCGAAACGCAGCCGGGGGCGGCTGCGCCACATCACGGGCCGGATGCCCGTGCCACCAAAAAACAAGCGCCTGACCCGACCCAGACGAGGCACCCCAACAACGAATTCTCTTAGTCCTTAGTCCTGTTAGAACACTGCCAGCGAAGCGGGTATGTACCGCCTCACATCGCAGAACATCCGGTTGGTCATCAACAGCGCGATTTCCTTGATCTTGAAGCCCTTGTTCAGAAGCAACTGCAGCGTGGTAAAGTTCTTGCCGTTGACCCAGATCTTGGGAATCGTGCGGTCGCGCTGTGCCAGGATTCGAAGGCAGAAAAGCACAATCTCGGAAAGGAACGAATCGCGCAGAGTCAGCACCGGACCGACGAATCCCTGTCGGGTGATGTAAGCGTATCCGATTGGGTTCCCCTGATGATAAAAGACATACCCTTCGTGTTCGTCATCGGCCAGCCAGTAACAGTGATCGACCGCGCGGTTGATGCCCCGGACTTCCCGGTCCATGTGGTTGAGATCGTTCAGCAGAGCCGTCGAGCCGATCAACTGGCCCTCGATCGAACTGGTGAGTTCCGGCCACGTGACTTCCGACGCCGGAGGGCCTTCCATCAGCATCAGATTCTTGCGCGGGAACAGCCCCAGCTTCGTGTACAGGCCAATCGCCTTGAAGTTATACATGAAGGCGCATTGCGACATGAAATACGCC
Organism: Candidatus Zixiibacteriota bacterium; assembly: GCA_020058315.1. Lineage (GTDB taxonomy): Bacteria > Zixibacteria > MSB-5A5 > WJJR01 > WJJR01 > JACRMA01. The sequence continues at coordinate 1,997 of JAGVEK010000090.1, read as the reverse complement.
TCGCGGCGTGCCGCCTCGGTAATCCCAGTCTGGAGCAATTGTCTTCCGAGCCCTCGATTCTGGTACTCCGGATCGACGAACAGATACGCCACATGCCACTGCCGATCCCTCATATGCGTCGTCGAGAAGCCGACCAGCTCATCACCGACATACGCACCCCAAGACAGGTCAGGGTCCTGGCTGTAAATGTGGCTGAGCAGAGGAGGGGCGGTTCGCAGCTTCACCCCGTGGGGTTCAATCCCCGCGCCCTGGCGGATCTCATCGGCGGTCTTGTACAGCAGCCGTCCGGCGGCCAAGAGATCGTCAGCCTGTAACTGCTCGATCTGGATTTCCGCCTTGCGGACTCGCGACTTGGGCGTACGCCCTGCAACTGCATTGCTCATAAGATCAACTCCGTCTCGCGCTCTTGATGCCAGATTGGCATCAGAATTCATCATTGATGTTGCCACAACGTTGCAAGAGCCAGAGGCACAGCACCGTTACAAATCGCAAAACACACCCGACCCCCGAGAGAAGTCAACAGGTTTTATCGGCGGGTTCTTTCCCCTTTAAGACTCGACTTTCACCATCAAACTATACGCGCACTCCGGGAGATTGTTCCGTGGGGTCTCGGTTGTCCGCTGGCTCCAATCTAATGCTACTGGCCGGGTATTCTCAGATCCTGCTGACAAAGTTTCTCCGGTCGCCGAATCAACACAGCGACACGATGCCGGGGCAACTGATGCGATCAGGACGCACTGCTCCTGGCCGGGCTTGGGCAGTACTCTGCCCTTCAACCGTTATTACACGCAAGCAACCAGACTATTCCAACGGGCAGCGGAAAATGCTACCGTAAGAGCCGGGGGCGAATCCCGTCCCAATTTACTGACAATCGAATGCCGGTCCACGTGGCTACCTCGCCTGCCCCGTGTCCGTGGCGATTTCGTCAAACATTCTAAAGCAGTTGCTTGAGCAGGCGCAGGATCATCCGGTTAAAGCCCTCAGGTCCGGGTGCTCCAGCCAGTCTAATTCCCTTGTGGTCGCGCAAGGAAGGATGGTACCGGCCATCTGGCTGTTTGACTGCGATCCCGATGTCGCAGGCAGCCATCATCGGCCAATCGGTGGGACTGTCACCAATCGCAAGCGTACGAGGTTTCACCGGTGCTGTTGCCGCGTACCAGTCGATCAACTCGCGGACGGCGAGGCCCTTGTCCGAAGGACCACTCAAATGGAAGAAGCGCGCGCCCTGGCTGACAGTAAGCCCGTCGCTGGCCAGCAACTTCAGATGCCGGTCAAGGACATCCTTGGGCGGAACGGGATTAAACACAAACGGTTCATCGTATTCGCGCTGCTGGGCCAGCTTTGCCAAAGGCTGCGGAATTCCCGCGAACTTCGACACGACTTCACTGGACCAGTCTCCAAACCCCTCGCACTTCACACGATTGCTTTCCCGAAAGGCGACCAGTGCTTTGCGGAGCGACGCATAAGGAGTCCCAAACTCCCGAACCCAGTATGAATCAACCAGTTTAGCACCCTTGGGTTTGACGGTGACCGACGATTTGGGCCAGAAGATCGCGCCCCCGTTCTCGGAGACGAAAGGCGCATCAATCCCCAGACCTTTACGGAGTTCCTCAAGCTCAGCTTTCGTCTTGGATGAAACCAGCACAAGCGGGACATTCAGACGTTTGAGTTCGCGCAAGGCCGCCGCCGCCGCCTTCGCTGAGTACGTGTGAAAATCCAGCAGAGTGCCGTCAACATCGCTGAAAACCACTACTCCCGCTTTCGGCGGGAGGCCGGCCGGGCGTTTTCGCTTGGGCGAGGGCATATGCGTTGTACGGCAGATCACCGAAACCAATGCATCAAAGTACCCTCCTGAGCCGCCAAGAGCAACCCAAATCGTGTAAGTTCACGAGTTGCCAGGAGACCGCGAACAACACCGCCCTCCCCGGCCCAGTTGAGCCGCGCCGATCACGCCCCATCACCGCCCTGAATCCCAAGTATAAAAACACATAGTTCTT
>JAGVEK010000494.1 GCA_020058315.1 Candidatus Zixiibacteriota bacterium | reverse complement strand
GGCGGAGATCTTCATCATAGCTACACTCGGTGGGTTGGGAACGGTGCAAACTCTCGAATCCCGCACCACGGCGACTCCCGTGGTCACAGGGCGCCAACGTGTTGTTAATCTGGGGCTCTGTCTTGGTGTCGGCCAGACAAATCTATCTATTGATGATGCACAACACGGTGGCAGTGCGTGAGAGTCTACGGTTTCTCGTCCGACCTTTCGGCGTCGCGGGACGGACCCAGCCCCTGGGGGAGCTTCCGCAGACCATCGCGCAGATACCCCCAGGAGTAGACCAGCCCGGTCGTCGGCACCCACATCAGGGCTTTCAGCATGAGCTGGTCATAGCGGATCGCCTCAACCGAACGGACCTCCCGCAGCAACCGCCAGAACACACCCGTGATGGCCAGACGCGCCAGCCCTGAGATCAGGACCGGCAGCAGGAGATTGGTTCCACGGAAGGTTCCCAGCGACGCGATCAGTACTCCCGCGTTCATCCCGGCGAAGATGGCGATGCCGTTGATGGCCTGGTATAGAGCCAGAAGCCGGGGACGCCGTTCCGGTGAGATCGCATCCAATAGGAAATAGAAGGAGGAGAGCTCGAAGGCGGCCCATGCTGCCCCGGAGTAAAGCTCGGCCACGGCCAGATACCGGGGCTGACGGAGATAGCACCAGAGGAGCGGAATCAATCCGATCGAAAGCCCTGCCGAAAGCAGGATCTTGCGCGCCCCATACCGGTCGCACATCCGACCCCAGAAGGGCATCATCGTGAACTTCGCCAGCATCGAGGCGGCTGCGACTATAGTGTACTGCAAATACGTGAACCCGAGACCTCGAAACATGTATGGGGAGAAGAAGGGGACCGACACGTAAACGGAAAAACTCATGGTGGCCAGGTAGAGAATCAACAGAGCCGAGTTCCTCTCCCCCGGGCGGAAGCGGAGATGGCGCAAGCTGATTGCCGACTGATCCTCGGCAGAAGGTGAGATCGGCGGCTCGTACTGACGCCTCAGGAAACCTATAGAGACACCCCGGGCCAGAAAGGCCAGCATGAACATGAGCGCAAATGCACCGGTCTGGCCCCGTCCCTGAGTGGCGGAGACATTGAGGAGGACGCCAGTGGCAAGGAATGCCACGAACTGAACTGCGCCGCTCAGGAGGTTACGCCGTCCCAGATAATGCCCTTTCGCCCCCCTTCCCAGAAGATCCCCCATCCACGACTGCCACGCCGGCGCCAGGAAGAGGAGTGCCGAATGGTAGACAACGGCCATGCCAATCAGTATCCACACCGGGCTGGACGCTGTCCCGGCCTCGGCCCGATACGCCAGATAGGCTGCCGGCAGATAAACCAGCCCTTGGAGGCCAGCAGCCCAGACCACCAACCTGCGCCGTGACCGAGCCAGATGAATGGCCCCAGGGGATAAAAGCTGGAGAATTGATCCGACGAGGAGAGGGGCGGTGGTCAAGTATCCGATCTGGGCGGCCGTCGCACCGATGGAAATGGCAAAGGCAACGAAGTACGACTCGCCCACGCCCATCATCACGGCATAAGCGCAGGCATCGTAGACCGACAGGCGCAGACCACGGGTAACCAGTTCGGGGTCGGGGGTTGGCCCGCTGCTTAGATCTTCCCCATCGGGAGGCGCCGTGTAGGCTGATTTGGATGGATGTGGGCGTCCCTTGGCAGTCATTTGTCACCTATTGTGAAGCATGCAACACCTCTGAGAGGGAAAACTCAAGGGTGAACCACCCATCGCGACGGTGCCGCGGGTCTTCAGACCCGTGTCTTCCCCGATGAGCAAGACCATAAACCGCTCTGATGACCCTCCAGGGAGTGTCCCCAGTTCTGAGAAACAGGCACGCCGGAAGCGGTTGTTGGGGGCTCCAACTCCCAGAATCCCCGCCGCACGCGGATTTCCATAGGTAGAGCGGTCTCCCATACCTATGAAAAAAATGTGGTTTCTATGGGTGAAAGTGCGGATTTCTCTTGCGGCCACAGGGGAGAACATCCATGCTACGAGCGAAAAGACGGTGTTCGCCCTATGAAGCGAGCCCGATCGATGGGGGAGGTCGTTCGAGTATGCATGGCATGTCGTGGAGAAAACGCGCGGACGACACACTCCACTTGCGCGAACTTGAACTGCGATTTCATCGAACCAATGCGCCCAGTGTGATGCCAATGAGAATTCAGCAGGAGTTCCATATGTTGTCCAACGTAGTGGTTCCACCAACCCTCTACCCAATTGGGAGGCACGTATGCCGATGAAGAAGAAACCGGCGAAGAAGGCCACAGCCAAGAAGGCACCGGCCAAGAAGAAAGCGGCTCCGAAGAAGAAAGCAGCGCCCAAGAAAGCAGCCGCCCCGAAGAAGAAAGTCGTCGCGAAGGCGAAGCCCAAAACGAAGCGCAAACCAAATCCGGCATTCATGAAGCCCATGCAGCCGTCCGAAGCTCTCTCGGCCGTCGTGGGAATGAGCGCCATGCCCCGCACCGAAGTCACCAAGAAGCTCTGGGCCTACATCAAGCGCAACGGCCTCCAGGACGCCAAGAAGCGCACCATGATCAACGCCGATGACAAGCTGCAGGTGGTTTTTGGCGGGCGTACCCAGGTCTCGATGTTCGAGATGACCAAGCTGGTCTCCAAACATCTGAAGTAGTCCTGGGTTCTCCGGATCTACAGGCAGGGACTTGCCTCAATGCCGCCCCGATCAACGGACGATCGGGGCGGTTTCTTTTTGGCGGTTCATTCGGAGGCACTGTGGCGGAGTGATGACCCCGGCTGTAGGGCGGGTCTCAGACCCGTCCCACGCAAACAGCAGGTGACATTATCGCCCGAGCACGTTCCGTAGTGCGCCCTCCAATTCAGGATACTGAAAGGCGAATTTGTATTCCAGCGCCCGTTTCGGAACTACCCGCTGCCCTGCGAGGACCAGTTCGGACATCTCACCCAGCGCCAGCCGCAGAAGAAATCCCGGTGTGGGCAGGAAGGCCGGGCGTCCCATGACCCGACCCAGAACGCGAGCGAACTGACGATTCGTCACCGGTCCAGGCGCAGTCGCATTGATCGGCCCGGAAACGTGATCGTTGTCGAGAACGAAACGGATCAGACCCACCAGATCGTCGCGATGGATCCACGAGAGTACCTGCCGTCCGGAGCCGACCGGTCCGCCGACAAAGAGCTCGAATGGAAGCATCATGCGCGGCAACGCGCCGCCTCCCGGACCAAGAACAACGCCGGTTCGCAGCAGCGCCAGCCGAACGCCGTGTCTGACAACGGTCTTGGCTTCTTCTTCCCAATGGGAGCAGACAACAGCCAGGAAGTCACTGCCGGGCGGGGATGCCTCGGTGATCTCTTCATCGCCATGCGGGCCGTAATAACCAACGGCTGAGCCCGAGATGAAGAGTCTGGGCTTGGCCGTCATGGCCGCGATTTTGGCGGCCAAGTGCCGGGTGGTCAGAATTCGACTGTCGAAGATTCGGTTCTTGCGGGCCACTGACCACCGGCCGCTGCCGATTGATTCTCCCGCCAGATTGATGACCGCATCGATTTGGTCGAACGCCTCATCCGGAATGTCTTCTTCAGGGCCACGCCAGTGAACCAGCCGTACGTTCTCTTTCAAGCCATGCGGCGGTTCAGTCCGGCGCGACAGCACGATAATCGAATGCCCGAGGTCACTCAGTTGGCGAACAACGGCTCCGCCGATGAATCCGGTTCCACCTGTGATGAGCACTCGCACGAACGATACCTCCTCCCGGAACAGGCTGCCGCTCGCCGGCTCACCACGTTCCAGAGTCGCCAAAGCGGCAACGTACATGATACGCAAGAGCCGGGCGATCGCATGCGACGCTGTGGCTTAAGATTGGGCAGCAGGTACCGGCGCCGCATTACTTGAGACATTGGGGTGTTCGTCGAGGGTATCGTAGCATAGCCCCTTGTGGGCGGTGCTGGATTTTGCTCAGCCGCTTCGCCAAAGTGGAGACGCTGGTGCCCACGGAGAACGGGCACAAGGCCCTTAGCCACAGAAACTGGCACCCTGATTCTGAGCCGGGAGATTGGAAAGTGCACCGAGGATCGGGGTCTCTCATCGCCAGGATCCCTGTCACAACAGACTTCATTCTGGGCGCTTGGCGTGCTATCTTCCGCGCGGCTGGACCCGCCGTGGTGGGTCGCCGAGGAAGGTCCGCATGGAGTCCGCACAACTGAGTGATGAGGTCATATCGAAGCTCAGCGACGAGCAGTTGACCGTGCTCCAAGACCTGGGCGAACTCGCTGCAAAGAAGCTCAAACTGGCCTCGTTGATCGAGCAGTTCACGCAGCAGGTCACATCTTCGCAGAAGACAATGGGATTCCAAACCAAGGACGACCCCTCAGGATTACATGAGGATCCCGAGGTGTTGTCGCTGGTGACAATCAAGGAGCGTTACAAGATTACCAACCTCTCCGAGCAGATCCGTCGTACATTGCGGCGCGCGGTTGATGTTGGGTTGGGGAATCTGGCGATCATCCAGCGCCAGTGCCAGATCTACAGCGTGGAATGTACTCCGGCTCCAGAGGGTGAACGCCGGTATTTCTCGGACATGCAAAGACCGCCAACGACTCCCTCCTAACCCGCGCGAGTTTCATCAACTATGCTCAAACTCGGAATCATCGGCCAGCCCCGCTCCGGCAAGACGACCATTTACAACGCCGTCGCGGCCGCGCATGCCGATGTCGATGCGTACCTTGCCGCGGATGAAGTCCGCCGCACCGTGGTGAAAGTGCCCGACGAGAGGCTTGATCGTCTCTTCGATTTGTTCTCGCCGCCCAAGAAGGTACACACGGAAATCGAGTATGTCGATTTTCCGGCCATGACAGGCGATGCCACCGAGGTGGCCGCGCTGCCGCCGATGCTGCGGGAGCTCGATGCGCTGATGATGGTCCTGCGTGATTTTGGGGAGAATTCCGACCCGATGAGTGAAGCGCGCACACTTTGCGATGAATTGATACTGGCCGATCTGGCTGTGGTCGAGAAACGCCTGATACGATTGCAGAGAGAAGTGAGCTCAGGGCGAACCGAGAATCAGATCGAGCACGATGCCCTTGTTCGGTGCAAGCAGGCGCTCGAGGAAGAACGGCCGGTGCGCAAGCTGGAGTTTGCTCACACCGAGCGCAAACTCATGCGCGGGTATGGATTTCTTTCCGGGATGCCGTTGCTGGCGGTCATCAACTCTCCGGATGCGGGTTCCGCACGCAGCGCCGAAGAGTGGCAGACCCTTCTGGACCTGGGACCGAAGTCGATGGTGCATGTGGTGCGCGGGAAACTGGAAGGCGAACTCAATGACCTGCCGCAGGAGGATCGGACTGTCTTTATGGCCGATCTTGGGCTGACGATGTCGGCACTCGATGGCATGATTGCGGCGTCATACTCACTCTTGGGGCTCATTACATTCTTCACCGGTGGCAGCGAGAAAGATGTCCATGCCTGGACGGTGGAACGCGGCGCGACCGCGCCCCAGGCCGCGGGGGTCATCCACACGGATTTTGAGCGCGGCTTCATCCGTGCCGAAGTCACACCCGTTGAGGATCTTCTGTCCCTGGGTTCCCCCGCCGCGCTCCGCAAGGCGGGGAAGACACGGCTCGAAGGCAAAGAGTATGTCGTCGTCGACGGCGACTATCTGATTTTCCGATTCAACGTGTGAGTGGGGGGGGCGTGATGGCCGAGATCTTGCCATCCGAGACTCAGAATCCCCGGTCCTGAACTCGGATTTGCAGTGGCCCAGAATGATCTCCCACTCTTCGGGTAGGGCACCAGCGCACCGTCGAGTGGCAGGGCCTTGATCTCTCTGTTGCTTTTTCCCTCCGTGTGTGGCACAATCAGACTGTTTGGCAACCCTGACCAAATGAGGTCATGATGGATACCCGTGCTGTTGAAAGTGCTTTCCTTCCATTCCTTGAGAGGGCAAGAGCGACCCTCTCATGGACATTCGACACGTCGTCACTGAACGAAATCCTCTGCGATCTACCACGGTACACACAGATACGGAGGCTGGTTCACGACTTGGAGAATTCAAACGAGTTCACACAGCTAATCGAGGCTACGGCAGGGTGCTTCGGGGAACCGTCGAAGAGAATATCGCGGGCATGGACGGGAGCGATCCACAGCTTCTTCGCGCAATCCGGCATATACGGTTCATTATTCGACGGTAGGGCAGTGGATCCAAGCAAATGCCTCACCGGGTACATGGACCAGTTCTCATCGGTTGAGCACGACGTGTTGTACTTACTCCCGCTGGAGGGAGTGAGTCTCGCCTGTAACACGCTCGATTTCGGAGATTGTTTCATTCGGCACTACTCAGAGGCGGAACTGAAGGAGCTGGTCCGTTGGGACGCACAATGCGACTTCTACACAGCCCCTGAGAGCAACTGGGCCGCCTTCGCCTCGGGCTTCTGGTTCTTCTGCGTCCACGGAAGGAAGAGGGCCCGAAAGCGCGGGATCATCGCCTATGGGCAAAGCAGTTACGTTCCCACGGTCCCTGTGTTCTTCTCACTTGAGATCTCTTCGGCCTTGGAGGTGCTCGCATTGTTTGATTGGAGACCCCCATGGCTGAAATTCAATAGCGGAGGAGACCTGCAGGAGGCATCGTCGCCTATGGCGGAGCTGGGAATTCCCTTTGTTCTCGAGGTTCCTCATGACCTTACAGATTGGCCACCACGGCTGCCAAGGCTCTCGTCCATTCATGTGGAGGTGGAGTCGTTGGACCCGGACGATGCGGAGGTGGCAATCCCTTTCGCATACTTGCCTCTCAACTCCGAAAGAACGGCCGAATTGAGAGGTTTTTCCAAAATTGGCGACAAACTCAAGGAGATTTACAATTGCGACTGCATCGAGACCGTTTTCTTGAAGACAGCCTTGGGCTTCTTTCGTGCTGGTGCAATGGATGCGTCGTTCTCGGGTTTTCTCTGGAATCTATCAGCGTTGGAGGCTCTCTTTGGTGAGAAGAGTAGCGTTACCGAAAGCGTCGCTCGTCGACTCGTAACAGTGTACTGGGGAGATGACCAACGGAAAGGCACTGCGAAAAAGAAGTTCAGAGACCTTTACGATATTCGGTCCAAAGTGTTGCATGGTGACCGGGAATTCAGTGAGGTATCAAGCTTCGACGTGGCAATAGCTCGCATCCTTGCGCGGGACGCGATTCTCTATTCCATCGATGTGCTGCACGGGGTGGCTCTGAGTCTGACCAAGCAGGCAGGGACAGGCACGAAGTTCACAAGGAGACACTTTCTGCAAGTGACAGAGATGTCCCCCGACGATAGACACGTCTTGCTGAAAGTCCTGCCGTCGGTCGACTGAACTGCTTGCCGCCGCGGCATACTTCCCTGGTCCCCGGTAGCATCCATCCGGAGCCTACGAGCAGGCACGATCGGCACCCCGATCGAGTTCATCTTCGGCCCGATTCTCTTCACTCAATCAGCAGCGCCTGCGGGCCGAAGATCCGGCCGTCCATCACGATGTAGCAAACGTACTTTCCGGGAGCGAGCGAGTGCGTATTGCCGGTGGCGAGCGCATCAACCGCGAAGCAGCCTTGCGCTGGCTTGCCGGGTTTCAATTCGTCTCCGTAAACAGGCACAGCCCAATCGAATTGGAGCGGCACGTCCCAATCCAGGGCCAGCACCGCGAATGTCACCGGGATGACTGCCGCGACTTTTTCCTGCTGCCCGTCCTGGAACTGATGCACGATCTTCTGCCGGGGCAGTTCGAAATCGCGGACCCGCGTGACAATGGTTCCGAACACGTTTAGCTGTTGTCTGTCCTGGATGACGCGATACTCGGCGGTAAAGGAAACACCGCTGTCCGG
>JAGVEK010000415.1 GCA_020058315.1 Candidatus Zixiibacteriota bacterium | reverse complement strand
GTTGACCGCCAGCTCCAACGCCAGCTTCTCCTGCGCCTCGGGCATCTTCAGACGCGCGATCCGCCGCATCTCATCGAGAAAGAATCGGATGGCTGGCATTTCCTCGCAGGTCATGAGCCGATCCCAATCGGCATCAGACTGCGCCTTGGCGAACGATTCCAGCGACGCCTTGAGGATGTCGAGCCGCGAGCGGATTTCAGTCGTCCGCGACACCCACGCGGTAGCCTGGGCGTCGTCCACATTCTGGCTCACCAGACACAGGGCGAACATCGCCGCCAGATGAATCCGCTCGGAGATCCCCTGCAATTCGAGGATCCATGCTGCCCAAACCGGCCTGCCGGCTTCATCGAGTGAACCGGGCAGTCCGGCGACCTTCGATTGCGCTGCTGCAAGATCAGCCTCGATCTGCGCGCAGAACGCCATGTATTCTTTGGATTCCGACCCACCGGGGAAGATTGAATCGATCTCCCATGTCGGGGCCTGCTTGGTTGCCTGATTTGGTGCCATCAAAGTCCACACTCCTGTGTTTGGTTCGCAAACTGCCGTGACAGATAATCAAGTAAAGTCCTCGCACGCCCGCATAAAAGGACAAAAGCCGGACGCCCGGGCGGGTGGCCGTGGCATTTCCCTCCGTCTCGGACTGTGTGCCACTGACTTCAGGGCTTGTTGAAAAACCGGCAGACAGGAGTGTCTGTCCCACCGTCTGCACCGCAAGTCCATGTATCTCAGTGGCGCGGACACTCCTGTCCGCGCATGCGGGAGACGGATCCGAGGTTTTTCAGCACGCCCTGAAGTCAGTGGCTCGCGACCATCGAATCACTGACCAAGGTCAGTGGCACCCCGTGGAGGGGTCGGCAATCACCGGCTTATTTGTCGGGGGCATTTTCTCCGAGGGGAGCCGTTGTCGACACCACCGTCCCGTGCGCGGTTGGGAAGTAGATGAGCGTGAGCTGGAGATCATCCACGTACAAAGAGCCTGAGGCTTTGTCCCCAAGAAAGTAAAAGGTATCCGAGCCGCCGGGCGTGGGGAAAAGACCATGAACGGTCACGGCCTGATTATAGCTACCTGTTGGAGCGTTGCCTGAGATTTGGACTAACAGATCTTGATTGGACGGAAAGACGCCGATGGTAGACGACACACCGAACCTGCCTGAACTGAGTGTGCCGTTAACGTGATTTATCTTGAACTGAGCAGTGGCGACGACAAGAACATATCCGGCCACCGGGGCAACGATGCTCCGCAAAAGCAGGGTCTGGATCGTACCATCCATTTCAATTTGTACAGCGCCCGTGTTGCTGGCCACGCCAGGCTCGTCGTCGATGTCGACCGCAGTCAAACTCCCATCGGCCACCTCGCTGGTGCCGACAGCACCGGCGAGGATCTCGACAGCACCTACCCCATTGGCGGCGATTTCATCCACACCTACCGAGTTCGTCGCCAGATCGTCGCCGGTGACGGTGCCGTCGGCAATGTCGCCTCCCACGCCCCCGACCACCGCTCCTGTTGCGATTTCGGAGGCACCAACGGCATCAGCGGCGATTTCGGACGCGCCGACTGCATTGGCGGCAATCTCACCGGCGGACACACAGCCCGTGCATGTCAGATCCTGGGCCAGCGTGGCAACATCGGCATCTTTGGCCTGATAGGCGTAGGCGACCGAATTGAGAAGGACTCGGGGCATCTCCGGATCCAGATTCACCGTGACCCCCAGGTAACGGCTGGCGCTGCCGGAAAAGAGGTTGCCGGGTATGGCCGTCCCGGTTCCCAACTGTGTGGTGAGAAGGCCGCTGGTCACCTGCACGGGCTTGGTCTCGTTCCAGAGCAGGGAGCCGCCCGCGGGGGCATCGTAGATCTTGAAGGCGAGGGTGTAAACCCCATCGGTGACATTGCTGCCCGCGCCATCGGTGAGCCGGCCCTGGTAATTGATTGTCCCTGGGACACCGGCGGCCATCAGGGGCGAAGCCACCATCGCGGCCAGTGTCGCGAGCGCCAAGATCACGGTCATGCGTTTCATTGCGCACCGCCTTTCAAGGTAGATGGTTTCCCCCATCAACTGCTCGTTGCAGCCGATGAAACTCGTCTTCCTCTGGTTCGTTCTATCGGCACCATCGATTCTCCCGCCAAGATACTGGATAAAATCTATTTGTCAAGAATCTGTTGATTTGGGCAGTGCGCGGATTCTTGTGTAATTGTGTCTTTGTGACAAGTCGGTGCAGGGTGTGTACTCGCATGCGCCCTGCCTTTGATCGAGATTCGAAGCACATCCTCCGAATGTCCACCTCTCCGGCGACCCCAGTCGTGCCAGCCGCTTGTCAAAGTCAGCAACAATCAGCCTGGCGGCCTGAGCGGTTGTCCGACTCACCGCCACCTCCGCCTTTACGTCACTTCCGCGAATTTCGCCTTCGATGCCCCGCACACCGGGCACTTGTCCGGCGCTTCGCCCAACACAGTGTGCCCGCAAACCTCGCAGACATAGATTTTCTGTCCTGTCAAATCCGCGCCGGCCTTGACCGCGGCGAGTGCCTTGGTGTACAGCTCATGATGCACTTTCTCGACTGCAAGGGCGTGCTTGAATGATGAAATGGCCCCGGCGTTCTTCTCTTTCTCCGCCTCATCCACGAATCCCGGATACATAGTCTGGAATTCGTACGCTTCACCGGTCATCGCGTCCTCGAGATTCGCCGCAGTTCCCTTCACGCCCCCCATGACTCGGAAGTGGGAGAGGGCATGCACTGTTTCGGCCGACGCGATCGCACGAAACAGCTTGGCGATCTGCGCGAAACCTTCATTCTCCGCTTTCTTGGCATACGCCAGGTACTTCCGGTTGGCCTGGCTCTCACCG
>JAGVEK010000091.1 GCA_020058315.1 Candidatus Zixiibacteriota bacterium | reverse complement strand
TGTCGAGATCGGGGATGCCCCTGATCGCAATTCCCTGAACACCGGGGCCTTGGACGTCGCACCCCAGGATGACCGATGACGATCCGAAGGCGTAGATCCCGTACTCGCAGTTCTGAAAGACGCACGAATCCACCTGGGGGGCGCATTGATTCAGGTACATCCCGTACCCCTGAGCGACATCGGTCACAGTGTCGCGGACAAACCGAATACTGTCACTCTCGCACCAGATTCCTGCCACTCCCGGGTTGTCAATCCGGACACCCCGTACTTCACCCGTGGCTGCGGAATCCAGAGCGATCCCATTGAGTGTGCCTGAGCCCGTGATCTTGCAGTTGCGAATCGTCGATGAGGAACCAACGCCGTAGATCCCGTACTGACAGTTCAGAAGAACACAGGAATCGACCAGCGGGCCGCACTCAGCCAAGTATATCCCGGATCCCGACGAGACATTCACCACTGAGTCGTGGACAAGCCGGACGCTGTCGCTTTCGCACCAGAAACCTGCCGCGGCTGCGTCGCGAACCGTGATGCCGCGGATTTCTGGAGCATCGGCCAGAGAATCGATGGTTACTCCGGTCTTGGCGTTCTCCACTGTGGTCCCGATTCCCGGAACGAACCGGCCACCTTCCCGGAGAACCAATCCGCCCCATGCCCCGCTCGTGTCGACATCACTGGTAAACAGCGGCGGTGTCCCAGGCGCCCAGTCCATCTGGAGGGTGCCTTTCACCGTGACCTCAACCAATCCGGTATCCCTGCCCGCGTGCTGGTCGTCTGAAAATCCTGTAGAAACGATGTGTGTGCCACGCTTGACAAACAGAGTCACGCCGGAATCGATTGTCACGTCACCAGTCAGGACGACGTTCCATCGCCAGGTCGTGTCATGGTGGATCACGCCGCTGACATATTGCGTATCGGAAATCGCCATCGGGACACGAGCGACATAGACTTGCCAAAAACCACAGTTGCTGTCCAAGGGACTGGGAATTCTGTATTCCATCCACGCCGGAACGACGACCTGCGAGTTTGACGTTATGCCACAGTAATCGCCCATGAATCCATTCTCCGCGTTCTTAGTGTATCCACAGGGTGTGAAGATGTTGTCGCTTACGCGAAAATTGGCGAAGTTCCTTCCGCCATCTATCGATCGTGCCAGCCATACGGCTGTCTTCCAATTGCTTGTGTCTGTCCTGCTGTCGTAGAACACGACATTGACGCCGCCGCCAGGATCAACGTCAATCCACGGAAACCATTGATCGCGGCAAGATCCAGGGAGGTCGTCATTGACACGGACAGGAGGGGCATGCCCCGTCGACCACGTGCTCCCCGAGTCGTCAGAATACGTCAGCCAGATATTTGGGTCGAGTTGCCCCTGGGAGCTATCCCGCCGGTCACCCCAGACAACGTAAATCCGCCCATGGTACCGGCCCGCTGTCGTGTCTACGGCCACGATGGGATTTGCATTGACCTTGATACCTGACTTGCGCTGCTTCAGGCCCGCTGTCCACATACCCAGCCTAAGTCCAGAGTCGGGAATGACTGCTTGCGCCGAGAACGTCTGTCCAAGATCGACGGACCGGCTGAAGCCTATTCCGCAAGGCCAATTCCATTCGCCCGCGGTCGGGCCGCCATTGATCCAAACAGCGTAAAGGACCCCAGAAGGACCAACGGCGAGGTTTATCGCGTGGTTACGCCTGCAAGTCAGACTCCGCGGCCCTCCCACTCCCACTCGTGGCAGGAACGACTCACCTGAGTTCACGGAACGAGAGACGAGCATCGTGTCAACCACGGGCTGGATCTCGAAACCGATGTAGATGTTGTTTGAATTGTTCACGTCGATAACCATGTGCGGTTTGTCGCGAGAGCCGTCCACTCCGCCGAGTGAGTCCCACTTAATCGGATCAGACCATGTGAGCCCGTTATCCAATGACCTGTGAAACCACCACTCGTCATACCCATAGAACATCCAGCCGTTGCGATCGATTCCTACCATCGGGTCAATGCCACCGCTTCGCGAGTGAGGCAGCGAGTCGCTGCCAGTCCAACTCTCACCTTCGTCCGTTGAGAGATACCACCCGAGGCGTAAGCGCGGATCATTATTGCAGGCGGTCGTTGAATCAGTGATACATCCCAGCAGAAATACACTCTCGTTGACAGGGCTTCGGGCGATGCTCACCTCAATTTGGTTTGACACGCTGGTGGGGGAGACCCGAATGTTCTGGAAGCCGGATGGAACGAGTTGCATTGAGGCGGACGCGCCGCAAGGAATCCACTCTGGTTCTTCGGCCCAAGATATGCTGGATTGGATGAAGACAGAAACAACAACTGTCAGTGCCAAACTGAGACCGGCTTCTCTGGGCATTGGATACCCCCTACTCTCGAGTCTGGTGACACGCACACGGGTTGGGCAAATTCGCCCCACCTTGAAACACATAGTCGATCAGCGCGATGACATCGAAGACGTCTGTCGCTCCATCGCAGTCGACATCAGAGAGATCCCAGGGACAACCTGGCGGCGACGGCATCGGTGTAACCCCACTGAACGCGATGTCGATATTCAAGACGACATCAAACACGTCGGTGGCGCTGTCTTGCGTCAGGTCGCCGGAAATGCCGCACGACAGACTATCCCAGCAGGAGACCTCGGGACACAGAATCCGAGTTGTATCTCCGGACAGCCGCAAGTACATGAAGTAACTGAAGGGCCACCCCGCGTCATCGTAGGGAGTGCTTCCGGCATTCAGATCACCAGCGTAAGCAATGTGTGCGATACTGCTCACTCGCGCATCGATTGTCCCAAGGTGCTCTGAGCGGCAATAGTCCAGAGCGCCCCACCATTCGCAGCCTGGAGAACGGGTCGGCCTCCCGCCGATAGAGTCAATCGTTGTGAGACAGACACCCTTCGACCAGAACCGACTCCATGCAGGTGAAACCGTCAAGTACAGATTCCCGTTTTGCAGGCCAAAATGCGATGAATCAGCCAAATCCAGGCTGTCCGTGGATCCATACTGGGTGTACAGTACATAAAGATCGTCCCGGTTGGTGCCACTGGCAGCTCCCCCCAGACACAGCAGAGAACCGTCCCCAACGCCGACAGAAACGTTGCAGATGTTGCGATTGAAAGTGCCCGGCGCACCGTCCGACACCCAGTCGGCCGCACGAACGATGTCCGACCTGTCCAGTCCGCCGGGTCCATTGGCACCGGGCACGGACTCAGTCCAATGACGCAGCTTGCACCGCGAGTCGGACGTCACACCCGCGCTATCGTCATAGAAAGCCGAAACCCAAAGCAAGTGCAGGCGCCCGTCCGACGTGAACGCCCCGGCAGCGTCCCCGTACGCTCGCTCAAGGTCCGTTCTCGCGTACGAGGTCACGTTGTAGCGAGGACCCACTGCCCCACGGACCCAAGAGAGTCCGTCATCCGTGGACTCGTAATAGACCAGATCGTTGTCCACCGTGTTTCCGCTGCCGTAATCCCGAGGGCCACAGAAGGCGAAGACAACACGACCGACCGTCGGATAGTTAAGCAGGAAATGAGACGGGTTCGCAGCCGAATCCATGAGCACTGGGGACGACCACAACTTGGTGCAGGGATCGTAACGGTAGTAGAGTAAGTATCCCCGATCGACGTCACGCGTGCCCGCGTGGTAGGCGCGGCAAGTGTCAACGGTCAGCGGTGGTGCGGGCGTGAACGGACCGTCGGACCCGATAATCTTGGGCCAAATGCTGCGGCCTGAGGCGTACGCTGGAAGGGTGTCCGGCCAGGGGAATACGCATGATCCCGACGCACCGCCCCGTGTCGCGTAGGACTGGTATATGTCCTCGACAGGTGCGCAGGGTGACACCGCAGCATTGATCCGCTCTGTGTGAGCAAAAGCGACGACTACTTGGTCTCCCGGACAGCTTGCGAGAGTGGCATGGACCGCAAGGTGGTCGAACATTGAAGGGAGACCGCAACCGCCCCCGTGAAGCCATGCCTTTGTGGAAGGATCCCACGAATTGTACAGGGGCAGTGTGCCCAGGCAGAAGTCTGTCATCCAAGGATCGATCCATGCGAAATGAACGATGCCAAGCGTATCGTGACCAGCTGCCACCTGGGCATGCTGGCTTAGGACTTGCTGTCCAAGATCACCTGATTCCCCGCAGAACAGCCCTACGAAGCGACCCTCTATTTGCGGCGATTCCTGCCCCGAGCGACTGGCAAGTGGTACGGCGATCCGAAACTCTTCAGGAGTTTCGGGAATCCGTGCGCGCTCGCGCCGTGACATTTCCCCAACTGTGACAAGGTCTTGTCGCTGTGCCCGGACCAGTGCGCTATGGCCATCACCAGACAGGATGAAGGGGATCAGTGGAAGTACTGACGTGGCGCCAATCCGCCAGAGGGAACTACGCCACCTTCGCCGAGAAACG
>JAGVEK010000220.1 GCA_020058315.1 Candidatus Zixiibacteriota bacterium | reverse complement strand
ATGGGCACAGCGGCTGATCGCCCTTGATGGTGCAAAACCCCTTCGCACGCTGACATCTGCTGGATTCTCAGAACCTCATGGCCCATCCACGCAAATCGGGGAGGAGACTCCCGGTGATAGGGGTGACAGGAGGCGTCGGTGCCGGGAAGTCACTGGTGGCTTCTCTTTTTGTCCGATGGGGAGGGGCGCTCGTTTCAGGGGACGAAACGGGCAAGCGGGTCGTGGATCGGTCGGCCGAATTGCGCCGAAGGCTGGCCAGTGAATTCGGCGCTGATGTGCTGATAAACGGACGGATCCAACGATCCGTTCTGGCGGCGAAGGCCTTTGAATCGCGGGAATCAACCGAGTGTCTCAACCGCATCATCCATCCGCATCTCTTGAGAGAACTGAATCGGGAAATCGACCACGCCGCTCGCCTCTCGCAGCACGAGGCTGTGGTTGTCGACGCTGCGTTGCTGGCGGAATGGGGTAGGAAACGGGTTCACTGGGACTATCTCGTTGGCGTCTGGGCTCCCTTGGCATTGCGGAAGGAACGGCTGCGAAGACGTGGCTGGACGGATGACCAGATCATGGGGCGTATGAGAGGACAGTTGCCCTGGACAGTGCGACGGCAGATGGCCGACTGTGTTGTCAAAAACGACAAGTCCCTGGCAATGCTGGAACACCGGGCAAGACTTTGCTGGGAGAACATCATATCTTGCGAATAATGGAGAGGCACCTCTCCGTCGACAGACAGAGCATGCTGGCAGCGGAAACGACGACCATGACACGCACCAATCCTTATCGACTCGCGATCGATCAATTAACGATCAAGTCGCTGGAGCTGCGCCGCGACATCATCACAATGCTGGTGGAAGCAAAGTCCGGGCACACTGGCGGACCGATGGGTTTTGCGGACATCGCCTCGGCCCTGTTCTTCCATGAAATGGTCTACGATCCCAAGAGCCCAAAGTGGCCGGGCCGGGACATGTGGTTCTTTTCCATGGGTCACATGACGCCGATCCACTATTCCGCTCTCGCCGAGGCGGGATACTTCCCACTCAAGGATTTGATGAAATTCCGCAAGCTTGATGGTCACCTTCAGGGCCATCCTTCCTGCCTCGACACACCCGGGGTGGAAGTCTCCTCCGGCTCGCTGGGCCAGGGTCTGTCAATCGCTTTTGGCGCCGCGTATGGTTCGCGGATGGACGGTCACCCGCGCCGCGTCTACGCTCTCTTATCCGATGGCGAGCATGAGGAAGGTTCGACTTGGGAAGCCGCCATGGCCGCAGGGCACTACCGGATGGACAACCTGTGTGCCATCGTGGACTACAACAACATCCAGATCGATGGTCACGTGGAAGACATAATGGGACTGGCCCCACTGGGAGACAAATACCGCGCATTCCGCTGGAATGTAATCGAGATTGATGGCCACGACATCACAGCGATCATCGGCGCGCTGGAGCAGGCGAGGCACTGCAAAGGCCGGCCGACGGTCATCCTGGCACGCACCGTGATGGGTTTTCCCGTCTCGTTCATGTTTGACAACTTCGAATGGCACGGGAAGCCACCCAAACCGGAAGAGGGCGATCGGGCGCTTGCCGAACTCGGAACCAGCTATGCCGAATGGTCTGCCCGGCTTCTTGAGAACTAAAGAGAGCGACCCGTGCCGATCCGGTCCACCGTTGAGACTCGAATCATGCCGCAGATGAAGAAGACACGTGAGGGGTTCGGCCGGGCGCTGGTCGAACTGGGCAGAGACAACCCGGACATCGTGGTGCTGGTGGGCGACCTCACTGACTCTACGATGGTGAGCTTTTTCGCGAAGGAATTCCCCGACCGCTTCATCGAGATGGGTGTTGCTGAGCAGAACATGATGACGGCCGCGGCCGGACTCTCGCTGGTGGGCAAAATCCCATTTCTCGCCACTTATGGCGCGTTCGCCACCTGCCGTTGCGCCGACCAGATTCGGGTGACGGTTTGCTATTCTGACCTGAACGTCAAGATTGGCGGCGCGCACGGGGGGATTTCCGTCGGCCCCGACGGCGCCACACATCAGGCACTTGAAGAAATCGCGATGATGCGTGTGCTGCCCAACATGAAAGTCATTGTTCCCTGCGATTTTGAGGAAACCCGCAAGGCGACACTGGCGGCTGCGTCGATCTGGGGGCCGGTCTATATTCGATTCGGGAGAGAGGACGTTCCCTGCATCACCGATGCCAATACGCCGTTTGAGATTGGCAAAGGCAACATTCTGCGTCAGGGCGACGATGTCGCGATTGTCGCCTGCGGGGTCATGGTCCACGAGGCACTCCAGGCCGCGGAGACTCTGGCCCAGAAGGATGTCGAAGCACGTGTCATCGACTTGCATACGATCAAGCCGATCGACCGCCATCTGCTGATTCAAGCTGCGGACGACTGCGGAGCCGTCGTCACCGCGGAAGAGCACCAAATACACGGGGGATTGGGTGGCGCAGTCGCAGAAGTTCTGGTCCGGAATCGCCCCGTACCCATGGAGTTTGTTGCTGTGGATGACCGTTTTGGGCAATCGGGGAATACCGTGGAGTTGATGTCCGTCTTTGGACTGACGGCGGATCACATCGTGTCGGCCGTCAACAAAGTGATGGCCCGAAAGACGGCGAAGGTCTATTGAGGGTAACAAAGGGGATCTGATTCCAGGCCTGCCGCTGCCAGTCGCGGAAGCGTTAGGCCATACTTCGGGGAGTGAGAGTCGTATGCTAATCACTGAGAAGAAACATGGAATCCGGTTCGCGCAACGGATGTCCGATCTCGGGACGGAGACCGCATTCGTGGTTCTCGCCAAGGCGCGACAGCTTGAAAGTCAGGGACGGACGATTGTCCACCTGGAGATAGGGGAGCCCGATTTCGAGACCCCAGCGCACATTGTTGATGAGGCGGTTCGCGCGCTCAAAGCAGGGGCAACCCATTACGGCCCATCGCCGGGACTGCCCGAGGCCCGACAGGCGATCGCCCGCTATGTTTCCGAGACACGCCGTGTCCCGGTGGATTTCGAGCGTGTGGTCATTACTCCGGGTGCCAAGCCGATCATGTTCTACACAATCCTCGCGTTGGTTGATGAGGGCGATGAAGTCATCTACCCCAACCCGGGATTCCCGATCTACGAATCAGTAATACGCTTTGTCGGGGGACGGCCCGTCCCCATTCAGCTCCATGAAGAGAACGATTTCCGGCTGGACGTAGGTGAGTTACTCGACCTCGTGACGGATCGGACCAAGCTGATCATCATCAACTCGCCCCAGAATCCCACGGGGTCGATCCTAACCGCTGAAGACCTCGAGGCGGTTGGCCGCCTGGCCCTGGATCGCGATATCTACATTCTCGCGGATGAGATATACTCCAGAATCATCTACGAGGGAGATTTCACGAGTATTCTGCACGTGGTCCCGGAGGCGATGGACCAGGTGATTCTCCTGGACGGCATGTCGAAGACATTCGCCATGACCGGGTGGAGACTCGGGTGGGGCGTGATGCAACCGACGCTGGCCGCCGCGGTCGCGAAGCTGCAGACAAACAGCAACTCGTGCACCGCGACTTTTTCCCAGATGGTCATTCCTCCCGCACTCTTTGGGCCCCAGGGTCCGGTCGAGGCGATGCGGGCCGAATTCCAGCGCCGGAGAGACGCTATCGTCGCCGGGCTCAATCGCATCGATCGCATTACCTGCCGCAAGCCGGCCGGGGCCTTCTATGTCTTTCCCAACACTTCCCGGCTGGGAGTTGATTCACAGACTTTGGCCGATCGAATGCTGCAGGAGGCAGGGGTTGCCGCCCTGTCAGGCACTGCTTTCGGACGTTTCGGTGAAGGGTATCTTCGGTTCTCGTACGCGAATTCTATCGAGAATATCAAGCTGGGTCTGGAACGGGTCGAGGCGTTCGTGGCGAAGCTCTAATGCAATAACCCATTGTCGTGTAATCGCTTAACCGCCAATCCCCTTTCGGCGGGTGACGGCTGCTCCGGCCCCTCTGCCGCGGGCGGGCTCCTGACCACTGCCAGCCTAAGCTCTTGACCGACTTTGCTGTCCGTCGGCACGGACCGTGCATTTTTTCATTGACACCGGTCGGGATTGGGCGAGATTTCGATTCGGGTGACGGTGGGGCTGCAGTCCGCCCGCCGTCAGGGGATTACATGGGGGTGTCTTCACGTGGCGGTAAACTATCTGCCGCCCATGTAGAACGCCGGTCAACGGTCGAAGAATAAAGAGGGGCACGCATAACGCGCGGCACCCGAGAATCGGTTCGCATGGACGCGAAAGTCTTTACATCTACATTGGTTACCGGAAGTCCCCGGCTCGGACGCCCTCCGGGCGGTCGCGGCTTGCGTCCTGCTCCGCACTATCACATCGACTTCACAATAGGATTGAGGTGCAACATTCAAGGGAGAGCCCATGATGCTCGATGATCGAGCCACGTGCTCCTGGTGCGTGGCGGATCTTTGGCGCAACTCTCACGAGGATTTGGCTGTTGTCTTGACCAAAAGGAGGGAACCTTGAGGCAATGTTTTAGTCGCTGGTGGATAGCCGCAGCCGGCCTGATGCTCATCGCATCACTGGCCCTGGCTGGAACCACTGGCAAGATTTCGGGTGCAGTGACCGACAAGGAAACCGGCCAGCCGGTTCCTGGCGCGGCGATCACAATCGAAGGGACCACCATTGGGGCGCTCAGCGATGAGCGGGGCGAATTCGTGCTGCTCAACATTCCCGTCGGGACCTACACTCTCAAAGCATCCATCGTTGGCTACACCGCGGTCGCGGTCCAGAACGTCGGGGTTTCCGTTGACCTGACGACCTACCAGAACTTCGAACTGACCGCGCGCACCGTCGAGATGGGCACCATTACCGTCATGAGCGAACGGCCGCTGGTGATCAAAGACCAGACATCCTCCCTGCGGATCATCACCGAGCAGGATGTTCAGAACATGCCGACGCGCGGCTACCAGGAAGTTGTCTCACTCCAGGCTGGCGTTGTTGCCTACCGGGACAATTCGGACAACCGGCAGAGAGGCTTCCGGGAGAACACGAACACCGCTACGATGAGCATCCGCGGCGGACGACGGTCGGAGGTGGCGTACTTCGTCGATGGGTTCTCGCAGCAGGATCCTGTGACCGGTCTGTCCACGACCCAGATCAATCAGAATTCCATCCAGGAAATTGCGGTCACCACCGGAGGGTTCAACGCGGAATACGGCTGGGTCTCTTCGGGTGCTATCAATGTCACGACTAAAGAGGGGTCGCCGAAATACGCCGGCAGTGTTGATCTGGTGTCCGACAAGCTGGCGTCGACGTCCTACGATTACAACCTCTACGCGCTCGACTTGACAGGTCCGCTGTGGCCCAAATGGGACAAGGGCACCTTCTTTGTGTCCACTGAGCGCCGGTGGCAGCGCGACCGATCCCCGCGCAGCGCTGCCAAGGACGTCCTTGGGGATGACATCCTCCCAACGAACTCTCTGTCTGGGTACAGTTGGCAGGGCAAAGCCACGGTGAATCTGACCAAGGATCTCAAGTGGCGCACGGGCATTCTCGGTTCATTCGACGACTGGCGCGAGTACCAGCATGATTACTTCTTTGACAAGGCCCATGCTCCGCGCTACAAAGACAAGAACAACTCAGTCTTCACGCAGATCATCCACAACCTCTCCTCCCGGACCTTCTATACGCTTTCGGCCAACTACTTCTCGACCGAACGGGAGAGAGGCGATGGCGTCTATTTCGACAATCTGCTGGGATATGCGAGACCGGTTTCGAATCCCCAATTCTTCACCGGTGATTTGTTCTGGAAATACGACGATATGTACCCGTCGCGCTTCGATTCATCCTTCACCGTGGAGAACGGGGAATCCACCCTCGTCGTTGACACCGTTCAGACGAAACCGTCTGATCCCAAGGCGTTGTATATCCACACTCCCGTGGAGAGCGTCCTGGTGCGCGCAATCATCGACTCAACAACAAACACCGGCATACTGGCATATCCTGATGTGCCCGACATTGGGTTGAGTCCCTTCATTGCCTACGACACAACCTGGGCACCGGACAGTCAGGTCGTCAAGGTCGACACGACATGGGGGCGCGGATTCAAAGCTGTCGGCCGTGGTGACGAGGGCCATGTCCTGGAGGACTATTTGCATCGAAAGTCGTCATACGTCGGCTTGAAATTCGATGTGACCAGCCAATTGCAGCGCCACCACGAGGTCAAATTCGGATTAGAGTTCCAGAGACACACATTGCGCTTCTACCAGAGCTACTTCCCGCACCAGGTGGGCGGCTACTTCGATGTGTCCTTGTCCGGTAGCGATACCGTGATGGTCAATGATGGATTCAAGGACGTCAACAACTACGGCTTCGACCTGTTCAACCGTGAGTCTGACACCTTGTCCAAGGGAACCGAAGCGCGTCATCCCATGACATTCGCGGCGTATCTGCAGGATAAGTTCGAGTGGGAGGGGCTTGTCCTGAATGCCGGGCTTCGATTCGACTATTTCAATGCGAATACAGATCGTCTCAAGGATCCCACGAGACCGCTGGCATTTGGCATTGCCAACAAGCTCGATGACGCCGATTTCGAGAAAACCAAGGCGGAAATACGCTTGTCGCCAAGAATCGGCATCGGATTTCCGATCTCCGATAAGGCCAATTTCCATTTGTCGTACGGGAAGTTCTTTCAGCGGCCCGACTTGGAGAATCTCTACATGAGCCGGGCTTACCTGGCGAGGATGATTGAACAAACGCCGTACTTCAATCTTCTGGCCAACCCAAACCTGGCGCCGGAGCGCACAACAGCCTACGAGGTCGGGTACACGCAGCAGTTGGGCGACTACACCCGTCTCGACATCACGGCGTTCCACAAGGATGTCGAAGACCTGACGGTTGCCTACACACAGAATGCGGAGATCGAAGCGTCTGCAACCTCGTTCGGTACGTTCCGCAACGCCGACTACGGTACGGTCCGCGGGCTGGAATTCGGAATCAAGATGCGGCGCACCCACAACGTGCAGTTGGACTGGAGTTACACGGTGGAATACGCGAAGGGCACTGGATCGTGGCCGCAGACTCAGTACAACATTGTCTGGCAGAACATGAACTCGCCCCGGTTCAGCAATCCCCTCGATTATGACCAGCGCCACAAGGTTTCCGCCAACCTGGACGTCCGGGCGGCGCAGCACGAGGGACCGAAGATCGGTGACTTCTACCCCCTTGAGAACGCGGGTGTGAACTTCGTTCTGGTTGCCAGTTCGGGCACCGCTTACACCTCCGTGAATCCCTGGAACGAAGTGTCAAACGCGGCGCTGGCACCCGATCCAAATGGCTCGATCAACTCTGAGTACAAGCCCTGGACTTACAGGCTGGATTTGAAGGCCAACCGCTCCATCCGTGTTGGGAAGCTGGACTTCGATGTCTACCTATGGGTGCTCAATGTCTTCGATCGTAAGAATGTGGTCGATGTCTACGAGTCCACCGGGCGGCCAAACACAACCGCATGGCTGAACACCGAAGATGGCCAGCAGTTTATCACGAGCAATGCCGCGCCCACGGAACGTTCGGGTCTCACTGGGGAACAGCTTTATAATCTGAAAGAGCAAAACCCGCTGAATTATGATTCACCCCGGCAGATTCGCATCGGGGCGAAAGTGAGCTTCTGAGCGATGACCCGAGGATGCTGGGGGAAAATATCGGAGGCCGGCTGGAGATGGCCGGCAGGAGGTAGACGGATGAGACGGAAATTCTTCTGGGTGTGCGTAGTCTCGATCATCGGTGCCGTGGCAATTGCGCATGCCGCTCTTCCACCACGGAATCCTGCGAAAAGCCCCGGGCTGGCAGGAGTGACGAACCTTGATCTGATCTCGATGTATGATGCCAATAATCTCAACATGATCGTCACGAACATCGGGTCGTTTGGCTACGATGACGGCGGGTACTACGGGAAGAACGACGGTCTGTATTACCCGGCGCGTGACCCCAATAAATCGGATAACACGTCCGTGATCTACGCTGGAGGTATCTGGATCGGTGCCATGGTCGCAAGTGAAATCCGGGTGGCGGTCGCCGAATATTCGCAGGACTTCGTTCCTGGTACGATGGTCGGCGGCGCACCGGCGCCGGACAATGAACGGTTCCACGTTTACAAGATCGTACGAGGCGACACGACCAGTGACGATTACGTCAACTGGCCGGTCGCGGATGGTGCGCCGGTCGGTCCAAACGGCAAGCCCTTGCTGATCGGGGACCAGACCCTTTGGTGCGTGTACAACGACGCCGACCCCGCCTCTCACAATAGCGGTGCGACCAAACCCCTCGGGCTTGAAGTCCAGCAGACCGTGTTCGGTTTTGCGAGGACTGGGGCCTTGGGGAATTGCGTTTTCGTCAAGTTCCGCATGATCAACAAGGGATCCAATACTCTCAATGACGCATACGTGTCCTGCTGGTCGGATCCTGATCTGGGCGGTGCCGCTGATGATCTGGTCGGTTGTGACGTCGATTTGAGCCTGGGTTACTGCTACAATTCCACCAACGCGGATAACAGCTACAAGTCGACCCCTCCGGCGGTGGGTTACGACTTCTTCCAGGGTCCGATAGTTCCTGCGGAAGACGACACTGCCTACATCTCGGGTCGGCCGGTTCCAAATTTCCGGAATCTGCCGATGACATCATTCAACAAATATATCAACGGGACGGACCCGGATTCACCGGAGGAAATCTACAACTACATGAAGGGTCTGCAGCCCGACGGCTCCGATCTGCTTGATCCGGTTACCGGCCAGGTCACCAAGTTCTTCGTCAGTGGCGATCCCGTGACGGGAACGGGATGGCTTGACGATACGCCGGCCGACCGCCGCTACATGCAGTCGTCGGGTCCATTCATCATGGCGCCAGGGGATACGCAGGAAGTCGTTATCGGCATCATTGTCGGGCAGGGAGCGGATCGTCTCACGTCGATCACGGCACTGAAGTTCTACGACGATTTCGCCCAGACTGCGTTCGATATGAACTTCGATCTTCCCAGCCCGCCCGCTCCACCCATCTTGGAGGCACAGGCCTTGAACGGTCAGGTTATTCTCAACTGGGGAACCCAGTCTGAGGACCAGCCGGGTGACTTCCCCTTTCAGGGCTACAACGTGTGGCAAAGCCGGGATGGGTCGAATTGGAAGCGAATCGCAACCTATGACGTAGTGGACGGCACCGCGATCGTCTTTGACAACGTCTTCGATCCTGAGTCGGGTGTTGTCATCAATAAACCCGTCCAGTTTGGAGACGACGGCGGCATCAAGCGCTATTACGTTGCCGAAGACGACAAAATCCTGGGTGGTCCATTGCGGAATATGACGGACTACTTCTATGCAGTGACCGCCTATTCTCATGACGCGACCCAAACACCGAAAACCCTGGAGAATCCTCAGTCTGCGACCAAAGTGTCACTGACCCCGCAGAGGCCGGTCGCGAATACCGAGTACTCCACCAGCACGATCGATACGCTCCCGGATTCGCATTCGGCCGGCGCATCCGACGGCAGTGTCACGGCATTCGTCATCAACCCTGCCAAGGTGACTGGCCACACCTATCGCGTTGAGTTCCAGGATGACGGGACGGGAGCCTTTGTCTGGTCGGTGAAGGACGTCGACGCAAATAGCACAGTGGTTTCCGATCAGACGAATCAGACAGGGGACAACGACTACCCCATTTTTGATGGGATTCAAGTCAAAGTGCTCGGGCCGCCCGCAGGAGTGAAAGATTGGGAGATCCCGAACGGGAGCCGGCGATTCACCTGGAGTGGCGCGGTCGGACTCGGATTCGAGGGATTCGAGGGTGCGATCGGATGGGCGAGTCCGGCAAGCGTTTTCGGCGATGGCACACCCGGAGTTCCCGCCGGGCAGATCAAGAATGTGCTGCTCAAACTCGCGGTCGTCGACGTGGATGGGAACTACGACCCTTCGGATCCGAATGTATCGTACGGGTATCGTTATGGCCGGGGGTTCGCGAATCCACCTGCGAAGCCGGAATTCGGTCCTTTTATCAAGAACCCGGTCGGTGGCTACTCGTATCAGGACTTCACAAAGAGTGTGCCGCTGTCCGCATGGGACATGGAATCCGACCCGCCGAGGCGCTTGGCCGTTGGGCATCTTGAAAACAACGTTGCCGGAGGTTTGGTGGACGGCAAGTGGTGGCCGCCTGCCAGCGGAACCGCGGACAATGTGAGTGGCGACGGGCCACGCGAGTGGCTCTGGATCTTCGGCACCGATTACAGCGAAACGCCGAACCCGGCATTCCAAGGCGAAGCAACAGGTGATCCTCTGCCGATCATGTATTTCTCGACTGTCGCCCGGCGGGGTAATGCGGCATTCTCAGCCGGAGATGAGTTCCTGATTCTTGCCAATCACATCAACACCGACGCTGACGTCTTTACCGTGACGACGCCAGCTTCTATCATTGCATCGGATTCGCTGGCGTCAACGCGACTTGACCGCGTCAAGGTCGTTCCCAACCCGTACTACAACAGTTCGGGATTCGACATCGGGCAAAACGACCACCGAGTGAGGTTTCAAAACCTCCCCGACACTTGCACGATCCGGATATTCAATCTCGGAGGTGAACTGGTTGCTACGATTGACAAAGCCACCGCGGCGCGATCGTATGCTGAATGGGATCTCCTGACCATGGATCACCTGCCGGTAGCCTCCGGAGTCTATCTGTACCTGGTAGAAGCTCCCGGAGCCGGAAGGTTTTTCGGGAAGATGGCGATCTTTGTTGAGAAAGAACAATTGAACACTTTCTGATTCGAGGAGGCGCACGAAACCATGAAGACACTTTCTATGATCTTGGCCGTCGGGCTCATCCTCTTCTGTGCCTCCGTTCCGTATGCCGCCAACGACAACCAGTTTGGAACGGCTGGCGCTCAGGAGCTAAGAATACCCATGGGGGCCCGCAACATTGCCATGGCAGGCGCGGGGATCGCGGGTGTCACCGGTGTGGACGCAGTCTACTGGAACCCTGCAGGATTGGGCAGCCTTCAGTCCACTCAGGCGTCCCTGAGTCATCTGAACTACCTGCTCGACGTGGACGTCAACACCGGCGCTGTTGCCACGCAACTGGGCAGCATGGGTGTGATGGCGTTCTCAATCAAAGTGCTGAGCGTTGGGGACATTCCCGTCACAACTGAGCAAAATCCCGAAGGCACAGGCGAATTCTTCGCTCCGTCGATGGCTGTCGTGGGATTGACCTACGCCCGGCAATTGACGGATCGCGTGAGCTTCGGGGCAACCGGAATGTTCATCAACGAGGACATTCATCGCGTCCGGGCCAGCGGCGTGGCGTTTGATTTTGGCTTTCTGTACGATCCGCAATGGCAGGGGCTCCGCTTTGGTGCGGTCATGAAAAACTACGGCCCCGACATGAGTTTCGCCGGATCCGGATTCGACAAGGACGTTCCCCTCCCGGGTGTGGACCCGGGGATCCCAGACAAGACGGTGCGGACCGAGTCAGCAGCGTTCGAATTGCCGTCGTACCTGCAATTCGGCGTTTCGTACGATCTCATCGCCCAACATGAGAACCATGCTGTTCTCTATGGATCGTATCAGAGCAACAACTATTCAAATGACGAGTACCGTGTGGGCGGAGAATACGGCTGGCGGGAGTCCATATTTCTGCGCGCGGGGTATGTCGCCTCCGGCCTGGACAAGTACATCAATGACCTGACCTTGGGAGGCGGATTGAGGCTCAAATGGGGGAATGCCCATCTCACTCTTGATTACGCCTGGGCGAATACGGATTATTTCGACGCCAACCAATGGCTGACCCTCGGTCTTGAATTCTAAACCGGTGACTGGAGAACCGGCCTCGACTCACGTCGGGGCCGGTTTTTCATGTGGTGATGCCGGTCCGGCGCATCTTAATTTGATCCTTATGGCAAGGCTCCTCCCTCAGCGATGTTGCCGATTGGCATTCTGTACATCCAGACAACTCGTCGTTCCCTTCGCCGTGGCCGCTTGGATCATTGCCGCT
>JAGVEK010000168.1 GCA_020058315.1 Candidatus Zixiibacteriota bacterium | reverse complement strand
ATTCTCGCAATCGTCTCTGGTGTCATCACCGCCGCCGCAGGCGGTGGCTCGCTATCCTCTCTGACAATCATGTGGCTGGTCGCCAAGGCGGTCCTCTTTCTCGCAGGAGCGATTATTCTTAGCCGCTGGTTCTATCCCCACTTGTTCAAGGCGGCGAGCTATCTGCGCGTCCGAGGCATGCTCCTGATCACTGCCCTGGTGACATGCTTCCTCCTGGCCTTCCTGGCAGCCAAGGCCGGACTCGCACCGATTGTCGGCGCTTTCGCCGCCGGTCTCATTTTGGACAACCTGTACTACCGGGATCTCCCGAATCTCACCGAACACCGCCTCGAGGAGCTTCTGGAGCCGATTGCTCTCTTTCTAGTCCCAATCTTCTTCGTCCGCATGGGCATGGGTGTGGATCTGACCACTCTCGGTCAGTCATCCGTGCTGGTCTTCGCCTTGGTTCTGACAGTCGCCGCCGTCATCGGCAAACAGCTTTCTGCTGTGGGTGTTGTCACCAAGGGAACCAACCGCTGGATCGTCGGGTTGGGCATGATCCCGCGCGGCGAGGTCGGCCTCATCTTCGCGAGCGTCGGCATGGGGCTGAGCGTGGCAGGGCAGAAGATCGTGTCCCCGGACATCTACGCGGCCGTCGTCATCATGATCATCGTCACAACCCTGGTGACCCCGCCGCTCTTGGCTTGGGCCTTCCGGCGCGGCGGGAATCGGGTGGATTCGGCGGCTTGAAGTCCGTAACCCCAACTCGTTGTACCACAACATGGTTGAGGCGTCCGCGTTGCGTCTGCCGTGGGTATTCCGTGTAAAAACATCGACATATAAAGATAAATGTCGATAGTTTTACACGTGGCGCCATGTAATTCATTGAAATGACATCAATTGAATGCTTTCAATGGCCGTGCAAAAACCTTGACATTTGTCAAGACATGCGAGAATTTCTACACATGAACAAGGCGAATACCAACGAAGATGCTGTGCTGTCCCTTGCGAGGGAGGTCGGAATCCTTCGGGTCAGAGACCTGGCAACACGAGGAATCCATCCCGAGTATCTTCGCAGACTCCACAAGAAGGGGCTGCTCATCCGCACCGCGCGCGGGCTGTACATGCTGTCGGATGCCCCCGAGACACAGGCGCAGATTTCGGAGCACCAGAGCCTTCTCGAAGTTGCCAAGCGCGTCCCCAATGGCGTAGCGTGCCTGCTGACCGCGCTCAGGTTCCACGATCTTGGATCGCAGAACCCTCGTGATGTGTGGGTCGCCGTTGATCGAAGAGCCGCCAAGCCGAGGATTACTCATCCACCAGTACGAATTGTCCGGTTTTCAGGCAAAGCGCTGACCGAAGGCGTCGGACGTCACTGGATCGCAGGCGTGTCCGTGAACGTGTACAATCCAGCCAAGACCGTAGCAGACTGCTTCAAGTACAGAAACAAGATCGGGCTCGACGTTGCACAGGATGCTCTCCGTGATTGTCTGAGCCAGCGGAAGTGCACGATCGATGACCTCTGGCGTTATGCCAAGATCTGTCGGGTGACCGAAGTAATCAGGCCTCATCTGGAAGCGCTCAGATGAGTGAGATGCCAGTCAAGAACTTATCCGCCTCCATTCTCCAGCGGCTCCTGAATCTGAGCAGGCAGCGGGGCGAGACCTACGATCTCACCCTGACTCGCTATGCGTCCGAGCGCTTCCTTTATCGGCTCTCACAGTCGCGCCATCGGGAGAAGTTGATTCTGAAAGGGGCCGCGCTGTGCTCCGTCTGGATGCCAGATGCCTATCGGCCAACACGCGATGTCGATTTCCTCGGTCTTGGTGAAGATTCGGAGGGGGCTGTCAAAGACATCATCATGGATGTTTGCAGGGAATCCGTGC
The DNA here is from genome assembly GCA_020058315.1 of Candidatus Zixiibacteriota bacterium. Classification (GTDB taxonomy): domain Bacteria; phylum Zixibacteria; class MSB-5A5; order WJJR01; family WJJR01; genus JACRMA01. The sequence goes on along the minus strand of JAGVEK010000168.1, from coordinate 1,462 downwards.
CAGATGATGGAGTGATATTCGACGGAGGCAGCATTCGCATCGCCCGAATTCGGGATGACAACGCGTATGGCGGCCGGCGTGTGAAGTTTCAAGCTCGGCTTGGACGGACGTGCATTCCCGTGCAGCTCGATGTGGGCTTTGGCGACGCCATCACTCCTGAATTGCAGAAAATCGATTATCCCACGCTCCTCGAATTCCCGGCCCCGCATCTCATGGCATATCCGAGGGAAACAGTGGTTGCCGAGAAGTTCCAGGCGATGGTAGCTCTGGGAGTCGCGAACAGTCGGATGAAAGACTTCTACGATCTGTGGATGATGGCACGCACCTTCCCCTTTGATGGTCCGACGCTCACACTTGCGATCGCGAATACATTTGCGCGCCGCCGGACACCCATCCCGCGCGAAACTCCGCTGGTGCTCACGGAAGAGTTTGCAACGGATCGAAATGCCACCGTTCAGTGGGGTGCGTTCCTCGAGCGTGCGGATCTTCTGTCTCGCGCAACCGACTTTGCCCACCTCATCCCAGACCTTGCTGCGTTCCTGCTCCCTCCCATGCTGGTCGCAGCGCACAGTTCAGACCCCCTTCAGACTTGGTTCGCCGGTGGACCTTGGACCCACGCGGTGTGAACGCCCGTTCGCGACCTATAAGAGGCTTCGTTTCGAACAATGAGGAGCATGACACCCCCATGACATTCCTGTGATCACGGATGTCTTGCGCGTGATTGTTCCGGCACCCAATTTGCAACCGTTGTATAATGCGTCAGGACCACTCGCATGCCCCGCCGAGATTGTGACAATTATCACCCGCTTTGACACCCGCATGACAACCACAAAAACTCTCCTCATTTCTTATCGATTGTAGGCCGATTCTGCGTACAGGATTAGGCGATAGAGGAACCTTCTGATGATTTCTTTCGGTGTCATAGGCGCGTCCATTCGAGGGGGGAGCCTCCGGCTGCTCGAAGCGCTCACCGTGCCCTCTGATTCACATGCCGAGGTTCTGGCCGCATTGAAAGATGCGTGCGGTTTTGCAGAATTGACGCCAGTCTTTACATGCAATCGGGTGGAATTCTACTACATCGCCCGCGAGGGCCCGGCAGGGAACGCTTACCGCAACAAGCTTCTCGATTTCTTCTTGCGTGGTCGCGACAAAGTGGATTTCGGCCCGGCCGATATCTACTCCTATTCCGCCTTCCGTGCGCTTAAGCACCTGTATCGTGTCTCCGCTTCTCTCGACTCAATGGTCGTCGGTGAGGCCCAGATCCTGGGACAGGTGAAAGACGCGCTCGTCGAAGCCCGTTCCTTGGGACTGATCGGTCCAAGCCTCGAGGCTATCTTCGCCGAAGCTTTCCGCGTCGCCAAAAAGATTCGCCGCGAAACACCCTTGGGCGAACATGCCGTCTCGATGGCGACACTCGTTTCCGCCACCGTCGATGAACACATCGCCAAATGGGGTCCGGCCT
>JAGVEK010000184.1 GCA_020058315.1 Candidatus Zixiibacteriota bacterium | reverse complement strand
TTTACGAGAATGCCTTTCTCGACGTGCGAAATGGGAACTATGAACTGGCGATTGCCCAGTTCCGGGACGTGCTCCAGTATTTTGGCCAAAGCGGATACGCCCCGAACGCGCGGTACTGGATCGGTGAATCCTGGTATTCGCTGAAGCAATACGATTCGGCTGTTGTCGAGTTCGAATCACTTGTGGCAACCTATCCACAGTCCGACCGGATTTCGACTGCGCTCTACAAGCTCGGACGATGTTACGAGGAGAAGGGCATGGCCAACCGGGCTAAGCGTTACTATCAGCAGGTCATCAAGGACTACCCCGCTTCACTTGAGGCTAAGCCTGCGCAGAGTCGTCTCAGTCAAATCGAGTGAGAGTGCTCCAGATCGGGTTTCGCACCGTCGATAAACTCAACAGTGACCATCGCGACCTCTAACTCCAGTTCAACAGGGCTACCCAAGTCAGTTGCAACCGTTTCATCTTCTCTCACAGATGGGCTTGAAGCCGCAGGGACTCGATCGCGGCTACGAGTCAGGGTGTGCGCTTCGGATGGCCCAGTATTAGGGCAGGCTTTTTGGGATGTAAGCCAGGAATCCATTGTCTACCATTTAGTTCCACACCATCCGTACGACTCTTTTGTCCAAGGCGACAGTTTCCGGATTGACACCGACTCCACCGGTCGACCGGTCTACTTTGAAATGGGATGGAATGCAAGCAATCACTTGATAGTCAATGGATTACGGCCTCCGATCGCCACTCCGGGCGGAGTTCGATTCCTCGATCTACGCATCCGATTTCGCGAACTGTCCGTCACGTCAACGTACTGTCATTCAGAAACTTATATCGAACTCAACGACATTCGACCTTCGCGACATCTGGCGATTGGACCCGGGATGATCGTCGGTCTGGGTCCCGATGAATGCGTGTGCAGCCTCTGGATCGTCAAAGCGATCGCTGATTTGAGCGGTTCACTTCAAGCGCGGTGGCGCTCCAAGGCCTGGCAAGCGGTTCGGAGACGGTCGCTCGCCGGTGCCGAACGAGCTGAGGCCGGACCGATTTCGCCAGATTCCAGTCCGAAAGTTTGTTGATCCGCAAGTTTTTTGCTTGACTCTGGGGGCGAACCACGTAATTTGGCGGTTTACTGTTTTTGGGCATTCACGCCCAAAGCCAGACGAGCGGTTTTGGAGTGAGTGACCTGAAAACAGCATGAGCTTTGGGTTGCCCATGTAGCTCAGTCGGTAGAGCACATCCTTGGTAAGGATGAGGTCACCGGTTCAAATCCGGTCGTGGGCTGTGAAAGTAGGGAAAGATCTGTTGCCTGAGACAACGACAAAAACGGTTCCAACGGCATTTATCTTGAGGAGGGAGACCTTCGGTTATGGCGAAGGCGAAGTTTGAACGCAAAAAGCCCCATGTGAACGTCGGCACGATCGGCCACGTCGACCATGGGAAGACGACATTGACGGCGGCAATAACCATGGTGCTCAGCCGCAAGGGTCTTGCGAGCATCCGCACGTTCGACTCGATTGACAACGCTCCCGAGGAGCGTGAACGCGGAATTACCATCGCGACCGCGCACGTCGAGTACGAAAGTGATAAGCGGCATTACGCCCACGTCGATTGTCCGGGGCACGCGGACTACATCAAGAACATGATCACCGGAGCCGCGCAGATGGACGGTGCCATCCTGGTCGTCTCCGCGGCCGACGGGCCGATGCCGCAAACCCGTGAGCACATTCTCCTTGCCCGCCAGGTGGGCGTGCCGTACGTCGTTGTCTTCATGAACAAGGTCGACATGGTCGACGATCCGGAACTCCTTGATTTGGTGGAGCTGGAGGTCCGCGACCTGCTGACGATGTATGAGTTCCCGGGAGACGAAATCCCGATCATTCGCGGTTCGGCGCTGAAGGCGATGGAGGCGGCGGTAACCGATGTCAAGGACGATCCGGCTTTCAAGTGCATCCACGAGCTGGTGGCCGCTGTTGACTCATATATCCCCCTGCCGAAGCGTGACAAGGACAAGCCCTTCCTGATGCCGGTTGAAGACGTTTTCTCAATTACCGGACGCGGCACGGTGGGTACCGGACGCGTGGAGCGCGGGCACGTGAAGGTCGGAGAAGAGGTTGAGCGGATCGGCATCAAGGAGACTCGCAAGACAGTCGTGACCGGTGTCGAGATGTTCCGCAAGATCCTCGACGAGGCGGAAGCAGGCGACAATATCGGTCTGCTGCTCCGTGGCATTGAAAAAGACGATCTGGAACGTGGCATGGTGCTGGCGAAGCCCGGATCGATCAAGCCCCACACGAAGTTCAAAGGGGAAGTTTACATTCTCACCAAAGAAGAGGGCGGGCGCCACACCCCGTTCTTCACTGGCTACCGTCCCCAGTTCTATTTCCGCACGACCGACGTGACCGGCGTTGCCGCGTTGCCCGAGGGCGTTGAAATGGTCATGCCGGGGGACAAAGTGACGATTGAAGCAGAGTTGATCATGCCGATCGCCATGGAGAAGGGGTTGCGGTTCGCAATCCGCGAGGGCGGGCGCACTGTTGGCGCGGGCGTCATCGCCGACATCGTGGAGTAGATTCCACCCGGCGCTGACGGCAAAGAGAATGGCCGCCGCCCGGTGGTTGCGGCTACCTAACAAGTGTCTGTATAGTGGAAAGCGAAGACCCGAATTATGGCGCGGGAGATCATTATATTAGCGTGTGAAGGTTGCAAGAATCGGAATTACACCGATAAGAAGAACCGGCGTATTCATCCGGATCGGGTCAGCTACCGCAAGTACTGCCCGTTTTGCCGCCAGCACAAGGCGCACAAAGAAACACGTTGAGGCCACCGGTGGGTGAGAGTCCGGGACGAGGCCCCAGACAGGCCTGTAGCTCAATTGGTCAGAGCACCGGTCTCCAAAACCGGGGGCTGGGGGTTCAAGTCCCTCCAGGCCTGCATGTGTCGGAGGTGGGTGGTTCCAAATGATGGAAGCGGTCAAGACATACTGGAATGAAACTGTCGCTGAGCTCGAGAAGGTCACCTGGCCGAGCAAAGACGAATTGGTGGGGTCCACCATCGTCACCGTCGTCGTGTCCTTGATTCTGGGTTTCTTCGTGTTCGGCGTTGACCTTATGCTGGCGCGGGGCGTCGGCGCGATACTGGGGATCGGGTGAGTCCGGAACTTAAGTGGTACGTGGCCCACACATACTCGGGTCACGAGAAAAAGGCGCATAAGTACTTGGAAAGTGCCTTCGCCAACGCGGGCATCGAGGATCAGTTGGGCCGGGTCGTTGTGCCCACGCAGGAAGTCGTGGAAATGCGGCAGGGCAAACGATCATCGTCAATGAAGAAATTCCTGCCGGGATACATCCTGATAGAGATGCATCTGACCAAGCAGACCCAGCATCTGGTGACGAATACTCCCGGGATCACCAACTTTGTCGGATCCGGTGGCCAGCCCGTCTCTCTGCCGCCCGACGAGGTGGATCGGGTTTTAAGTCAGATGGATACAAGCCGGGTCAAGGAAGTCACCGAGGTTCCGTATCGGGTCGGTGACCAGGTCAAGGTGATCGACGGGCCCTTCAATGATTTTTCCGGGTTTATTTCAGAAGTCAATCTGGAGCGCAGAAAGCTCAAGGTCATGGTTTCGATTTTCGGACGTCCGACTCCGGTGGAGTTGGACTTCCTCCAGGTTCAAGCTGGCTGACGGCTGTTCTACGGGAGCAAACAGTGGCAAAACCGATCACCGCGTACGTGAAACTGCAAATTCCGGCTGCGAATGCCAATCCGGCGCCGCCGGTGGGTCCTGCTCTCGGTCAGCACGGTGTCAACATCATGGAGTTCTGCAAGGCATTCAATGCCCGTACGCAGAAGGACATCGGCCTGATCATCCCGGTCGTGATCACCGTGTATAAGGACAAGTCCTTCACGTTTATCACGAAGACCCCCCCGGCCGCGGTCCTCTTGAAGAAGGCCGCAAAACTGGAGAAGGCTTCTGCCGAGCCCAATCGCAATAAGGTTGGCCGGGTCACCAGGGATCAGGTCCGTGAAATCGCTCAATGGAAGATGCCGGATCTGAATGCCGCCTCACTGGAGGCCGCAATGCGCATGGTGGAGGGTACGGCCCGGAGTATGGGCATCGACGTCCTGTAGTCGGCATCGTCCTTGCGTTACAGCTCATGGGACCACGAGTCTGATTCAGAGGACCAAGTTGAGGAACAAGATCGCTGCTGCAAATGCAATCTGAACCATAAGAAGCCTATCCAGGCGCCTGCACCACTCGCCACATCGGGTGCACGAGTGGGAGCCATGGGGGATCAATGAAAACCGGCAAGAAACATCTTCAAGCCAAATCAAAAGTCAGTCGGGAGAAAGCATACTCATTGAATGAAGCGGTCGCATTGGCCTTGGAGTTGCGCCATGCGAAGTTTGATGAATCTCTCGAAGTGGCGATGCGCCTTGGTGTTGACCCGAAGCATGCCGATCAAATCGTCCGTGGAACGGTGATTCTGCCTCACGGCACAGGGAAAACGATCCGCGTCCTGGCTCTTACCAAAGGTGAGAAAGAAGCGGAAGCGCGCGCCGCAGGCGCAGATTTCGTTGGCTGCGACGAGTTTGTTCAGAAGATACAGGAGGGATGGCTTGACTTCGATGCCATTGTCGCAACACCCGACGTCATGGGCCAGGTTGGCCGATTGGGCAAAGTGCTCGGTCCGCGGGGGTTGATGCCGTCACCGAAGACCGGCAGTGTCACAATGGACATCGCGAAGGCCGTGAGTGATCTCAAGGCCGGCAAAGTCGAATACCGGGTTGATCGAGCCGGCAACATCCACTCGGCGGTCGGTAAGGCCGGATTCGGACAAGAAAAGCTGGCGGTGAATGCTCGGGCCTTCATCGATGCTGTGATTCGCGCCAAGCCAGCGGCATCGAAGGGGCAGTACGTGCGCAATGTCACCCTCTCCACTACGATGGGGCCGGGGATCAAAATTGACTTTTTGCGCCTGGTGGCGGATGTGAAGCAGTAGAGCCGTCCCAGGTGGCAATGATGTGAGCGGAAGGACGCTGGGAGTCGAGTATGCCTCAAGCTGAAAAAGTTCAAATCGTCGAGGATCTGACCAATCAGTTGCGGGACGCCGGTTCGGTGTTCGTGACCGACTACGCGGGCTTGACCGTGGCGAATGTGACGGATCTGCGAGCCCAACTCCGCCGCGCTGGCGTGTCATTTAGGGTAGCGAAGAATACACTTCTCCGCCGCGCGGCCGAAAAAGCCGACCTGCCAGGTCTGGCAGAGTACTTCAAGGGACCGACTGCCATTGCCATCGGCGGCCGGGATCCAGTGGCGGGGGCCAAGATAATTCAGGAGTTTTACTCCCGCCTGGAACGCCCCAAGGTTCGGACATTTGTCGTCGAGCGCCGCCCGTACAGGGCTGAAGATCTCAAGGCGATGGCCTCGTTGCCGCCGCGTGAAGTTGTTTTGTCGCAGTTGGTTGCGGCTGTTGAGTGCCCGATTTCCGGGTTCGTGGGGACTCTGGATGCGATCATTCGCGAGTGCGTGGGCACGATCGACGCGCTGGCCGAGAAGAGGGGCCAGGTGGCCGAGTAAGTATCGCTCCCTGGCGCTTTAGTTGGAAACAATTTGGGAATCATCGGTTTCATAACTGAGAGAAAGGACGAACCTCGTGGCTGACGTAAGCACAATCGACCAGGTGGTGGGGATCATCGAGAACATGTCGGTGTTGGAGTTGTCCCAGTTATCCAAGACACTCCAGGAGAAATTCGGTGTTACAGCAGCGGCACCAATGGCCATGGCAGCGATGCCGGCCGGTGGCGGTGGCGCTGCCGCCGAAGAAGAGAAAACCGAATTCACCCCGGTTCTGATCTCTGCGGGGGAAAAGAAGATCCAGGTCATCAAGGTGGTCCGTGAAATCACCGCGTTGGGTTTGAAAGAGGCCAAGGATCTGGTCGACAAAGCGCCAAACCCGGTCAAAGAGAAGGTTTCCAAAGAAGAAGCCGAATCGATTAAGACCAAGTTGCAAGAGGTTGGCGCCGTCGTTGAGATTAAGTAGTCACGGTCGCCGGATTGTAATTCACGCGACTGCAGCCTGCCGCCCTGCCATCGTTTCCAAGCGGTGGCGTGGCGGGGATCGGCTGCGGTCCATCATGCTGTTTTGAGGGAGGACTCCCTTGAGCGAAAACGGCCAGAATGGTCGAGTCTCGTATGCCCGCCTGCGGTCCGGCGGCGAAATGCCCAATCTCCTGGATGTTCAGCTGCTCTCATACTATGAGTTCTTGCAGCCCGCCATTCCGGCAGACAAACGGCGCAAGCAGGGGCTTCAGGAGATCTTTCTGTCGGTGTTTCCGATCACCGACGTCCACGAGAATTACTCGTTGGAATACATCAGCTACAGCGTGGGCCAGCCTCGCTACTCAATTGGCGAGTGCAAGGAGCGGAACATGACCTTTGCCGCCCCGCTCAAGGCCACCTTGCGCCTGATCAGCAAGGAAATCGACGCAGCCACAGGCGGCAAGAAGGTCAAAGACGTTCTGGAGCAGGATGTTTTCCTGGGCGAATTGCCCCTGATCACCGAACGGGGAACTTTCGTCATCAATGGAGCCGAACGCGTCATTGTGAGTCAATTGCACCGTTCGCCGGGTGTGTTTTTTGACGAGGTTCTCCACCCGAACGGCAAGCGGC
>JAGVEK010000109.1 GCA_020058315.1 Candidatus Zixiibacteriota bacterium | reverse complement strand
CAGGTGTCGCTGCCGAGCATGAAGCGGTCGGCGTGGCGGATCAGGAGCGCCCACCACGCCGGGTCGAGGGTGCCGCCCGGTGCCACGTCCCCGTAGCGGTAGGAGAGATCAGCCCAGAGGTTCGCGTGCTTGTCCATCCTGATACTTGGTCTCGCAGGAGAATAGCCTAGGAGCGTAAGCGATGCCTCGCAGAAAATTCCCTCGCGAAGTCGGCAATTCTGCGGATGCACTCTCGCGCATCGGCGCTACCGCAGATGTCGAACGTGCTTGGGATGTACAGACCTAGATCCGTCGCACGTGCTTCCAATTCACGGGCACGCCCTGAAAGAGGGTTCGCTGTCATAATCGCGAGGCCGCCGATTAGTGCTGCATACAGGTTGGAGGCACATTCAGCAAGCAGCGGATCGTCCCGAAGTCTTAGAGCTTCCTGCATAACGTTGTGCCGATTTGTTTCGTAGAACCTCCTGCCTTCCTCGTTTGCTGCTTCCTCGAGCATAACGGTGTTCAGCACCGCGACAGCCCAGAAGTTCGCTTGCTCGTTCCCGTACAGCGAATCGTACCTATTCTTGCATAGGTACGCGAACATGCCCAACTGTAGGTGCTGAATAGATTCTTCGAGTAACTGCAACTCGACCGGACGCGCTGATCGGTTGAAGAGCTTTCGGAAGAAGCTCAATTGGCACCTCTCGTGACCGAGCTGCCGAAGTTTGATGCGCTAACTTTCCAGCTCTAGGCGAACGTCGCGAACCCCGGCCCGCCCCTCCCGAGGGTATCGCTGCCGCGCTACTTGGCGCGGTGTCTCGTAGAGCGGTACGATTGCGGAGCAATTCCCATCTGTCCTTTGCACTCATCCCGGTGGGCTTCCTTGCTCTGCTCCGTATGCTCCTTATCGCGGCTGACTTGGCCCGATGTATCGAAGAGCATCTCCCACGAGCCGAAGAAGGTCACGTCGATTGGCCCTCATGTCCTCTTCGGCCCGCGCGGTTTGAGGAGCACGTTGTACCAAAAGAAGAGCCCAAGCCCCAGACCATACGCGGCGTCTTGAGCATCACCGCTTGCAAATCGCCATAGCGAAATCAAGAACCCGATCGTCCCGATCACGGCGAAGAGTGTGTTCCTCGTGCCGAGAGGCATCCACCGATCCAACGCTGATTCAACTTCGGGTGTGTTCGGTGGTCCAAGGGGTTCTATTGTCGCTACTAGGTGTCGTCGGGAGACGTCCTCTTGCAGGACTGCCCCGGCCACCTCGGTATACTCTGTTTCTCCCGTCGCGACTCGGTCCACGAGTTCTTCGTCCGAAAGCCGACGGTACTGCTCGCGGAGGACATCTGCTGGATTGCGATCCGCCATCTTCCTAGTCTCCTCTTCTGTCTGCTTGACGGGCGATGGCCGCTTTTGACTTGGCCCCATCCATGTTCACCTGCCAGCAGGGAGCACAACCGGGACGCCCTCGCCTGTCACACTCAGCCCGGCACGAGCCTTCTTACCCTTGTCGTAAAGGCTAAGACTCACCGTCTCGTCAGGTCTCAGGACAAGAATTGCGCGAGCCGTCTCGTTCTTGTCAACCAAATACAAGGCCGCTCCCTCAGGGCCGCCATGCAGGACGGTACGCCGCTTTCCATTGTTGTCCGTGAACACGAGCGTCGCCCCGCCACCGGGGTCGGCAGTCAAGGTAGCACCGCTCAAACCATTCGAGGCGGTGAGCGTGAGCGTCATCGCACCGTCGCCCATGAGCGCAAGCCCTCCCCGGATCTCCCCCTTTGCGTCAACGACCAAGAATCGCTTGGCACGAATCTCATCGGGCACAGACACGGGGTTTGCCGCTGCTAAGGCGATAAACATGAGCGCGGTCAAGGCGGTGCTCCCGAGTACCCTCCAAAACCGAACGTCGCGCTCCAGTCGGTCGAGGCGTTGGGTCAGCGTGTCCAGCGTAGACTCGGGCATGGGAACCTCCTTTGGCTGGCGGCGAGTCTAGCAGAGCGGCAGAACTGCCACCAGAGCGACGCGGTTGACGAGCGCGCGCGCTGGCGGTGCTGCGCTGATAGAATGGCGGCTCATGGGATGGTTCCGGCGCAGAGTCCGTTTACCTGCTGACGACATCGCTCGGGACCTCTTCACCATCATGGTAGAAGAGGAAGAAGCCCGTGATAACCCCGCGGGTTTCAAGATCCCGCCGTACTTGGTCCCGAGTTATAAAGCGAAGATGTGGCTGTACCGAGAGGCCATAGTCCTTATGGTGCTCTTGTCACAGGAGCAGAAAGATCCAAGGTATGAGGACGTACTTCGAGCCTATGAGCGGCGTGTTATCGGTCCTGCGTCCACGCCAGAGGGACTGGCTAAGTTGGCCGTTCTCAAGACCGCGATGAAAGATTTGAGTGCGCTTCTCGACCCCGAAGACGAGAAACCACTCACATGGAGCCGGACTTGGATGACAGCACTGGGCCATGACGAGACGAATCCCGCCACTCTCGGGCTGTTCTCTATGTGGTGGATGGACCGAGCGATTGCCGTAGCGAATGCTCTCAAGGAACTGCGCCCGACGTAGAAAATGCTGGCTCGCCCGCAATGGTAGACTCCTGCGCGACTGGCTTGAGAGGGCCTGATGGCCACGGAGGGTTCGCAATGACGAAACGGTGGACGTTCATCGTGGCCACCATGCTCTGCTGCGTGCTCGCCCTCGCCACGTCGGGGTGTACCAGCGGCATCAAACTTCGCAACCCTCAAACGGGCCAGACAGCAACCTGCGGACCATACCATGTTGCGCCCAACATGGGATTCACGCCACAGATGGCGATGGAGCGTGAGCGACAATGCTTAGAGGACTTCGGTCGGCAAGGGTTTATCCGAGTGCCAGACTAAGGAGAAAGAACACACATGACAGAAATAATGGGGCTTTCACCCAAGTTGGTAGTGTGGTGTTTCTTCCATCGGTATGGTCGAACCGGTGCGACGCTCGGCATGGTCGCCCGCGATCTTCGTAGAGCCAGACTGGCTGAGGGTTCACAACGCTCTGTCCGGCCCGCTGTCAGGGCTTTCGTGGAGCAGTGGATCAAAGAGGCAGGGAGAACGCATCGCGCGATTGGACGTATTTCGGCAGGCCGCTATCGCGCGACCGTGCATGGCCGGTGACACGCCCTATTCACCTAGCCCTTCTGCGGGGGGGGGATGCGACCGGAGCGACCGCGCGGCGGAAGAAGGCATTACGCCGCCGACGCTCCGCTCTCCCCCTTCTGGTACCTTGAATCCCATGGCCACGCGGTGGTGTCCTATCTGTTTCCAGCCTGACGGGGCTCATTGGACGACCCCACACGTCCACGGGCGGAGGGACGGGAAGGAGGCTGCCGAGGCGAGTGGGTCCCGCCCGCCGAGCGCGCCATCAT
>JAGVEK010000222.1 GCA_020058315.1 Candidatus Zixiibacteriota bacterium | reverse complement strand
CAAAGACTGGCTTTAACTCACATGCTCGATCGGGATCGCACCAACCAAGATCATGGCCAAGCTTGCCTCGACCGTCTTCAAACCCGATGGTCTGACGATTCTGACCATGGAGGATATCCCTGCGATTGTGTACCCTCTGCCGGTGGAAAAGCTCTGGGGTGTCGGGCCGGTGACGGTGAAAGCGCTCAATGCCATGGGAATCGAATCGATCGGACATCTGGCATCCAGGGACATTTCCGATCTGCGCAGGCGTTTTGGGAAGTACGGTGAAATGCTCGGAAGACTGGCAAGGGGAGAGGGGAATTCCGAAATCCTCCCTTTTGAGGAACAGCCGGAGGAGAAGTCAGTGGGTCATGAACGTACATTTGCCAGCGACATCGGCAACATCGATTACCTGAAAGCGACTCTAAATTATCTGGCAGATCTGGTGGGGCGGCGTCTCCGTCGTCTGAATTTTGCCGGAAGGACAATCACATTGAAATACCGTTTTGCGGATTTCGAAACCCATAGCCACAGGACGACGATCGATTCGCACACCAATGACACCACGAGGATTTATTCTGTCGCCTGCGCCCTGTTGCAGCAAGCCCTCCCACGAGGACGAAAGGTGAGGTTACTGGGCATTTCCTTGTCACAACTGACCCATCCTGATCGAACTTTTGACCAGTTGGATATGTTTTCCCGTCGACCACCTTCAAAGACGACCCGAAAGATCGATCAATTGGTCGACACTATTCGTAACCGCTTTGGAGAGCGGGCCATTAGCTCGGCCTATTCGAAGATGAGGGCGAGGTAGACCTGCTCCCCTCCCCATTCGGTTCAAGTGGTCGATCTGCCTTCGGCTTGCCTTCTTCTAACACCCCGCTTCAGCGGGGTGATGTCAGGAATTCGTACTCACGACTCTTCCGGGCTTCTCAATCCCCGCGTGGCGGCGGGAATTGATAATGAGGGGTGGAGCATCTTTGATCCCCCGCGCTGAAGCGCGGGGTTATCAGAGTGGGAACGACTTCCATGGCTCCAGTTTTTGCCACGCCCATGCCCCGGTTCACCTATAGCGTCTTGACAAATGCGGTCACCGTCGTAACTTTCACACATGATGATTGAATCGAAAGCCACCCTCGCGCCCCCGGCGCCCTTCAAGTTCGAACCGCCTCATTTTTCGCAGAGCGCCTTCCATCTCGAATCGTCGATCATCCGCGACATTCTCAAATTCTCCAATCAGCCGGGTGTCATCTCCTTTGCGGGCGGTCTTCCCGCACCCGATCTGTTCCCGGTTGAAGAGATTCGGGCGGCCGCAGACCGTGTACTGACCCACTACGGCACGAAAGCCCTCCAATATGGTCTATCCATGGGCTATTCTCCGTTGCGCGAGTTCATCGCCGAACGTGTAGCGATCAGGGGTGGTGTCCAACTGTCCGCTGACAACATCCTCGTTACATCGGGCTCCCAGCAGGCGCTCGATGTGGTCGGCCGCGCGTTTCTCGAACCCGGCCAGCACGTCTTGTGCTGCCGACCCACCTATCTGGGTGCCCTTCAGGCGTTCAGTTTCTACGGTGCCCGTTACGCGCCGGTGGACATGGACGACCATGGCATGATGGTCGAGACAGTCGATCCAATCATCCGCGAACACCGTCCCCGGCTGATCTATGTCGTCCCGAATTTCCAGAATCCCAGCGGCATCACCATGAGCGAGAAGCGCCGCCAGCTTCTGGTGCAAAAGGCCCAGCAGTACAGCATTCCCATTGTTGATGACAATCCCTACGGCGAGTTGCGCTACTCCGGAACAGACGTTCCTTCGATCAAGACAATCGGTGGCCAGGCGGTCATTCAACTGGGGACCTTCTCGAAGATCATCTCGCCTGGTCTGCGGATCGGCTGGATCGCCGCGTCACGCCAGACGATGGGGGTCTTCGAACGTGTCAAGCAGTGCACCGATCTGCACACCAACGAGTTCGCGCAGTACGTGATCTACGAGTTTGTCCAGAACGGGGCTCTGGATCGCCACATCGAGCGTTTGAAAGTGGCGTATCAGGCGCGACGCGACGCAATGCTGCGTGCCATGAGCGAATTCTTCCCCGAATCTGTCACTTGGACCAAACCCGACGGCGGGTTGTTCCTCTGGGTGCGGCTCCCGGAAAACGCCGATGCCGGGCAGCTCTTCAACGCCGCGATTGAAGAGAAGGTTGCGTACGTCCCAGGCAAGCCGTTCCACACGGATGGCAGCGGTGCCAACACTCTGCGGCTGAATTTCTCCAATGCGAGCCTTGAGAACATTCACCAGGGGATCAAGCGATTGGGGAGAGTCTTTTCCTGTTTATCATAGGGGGACTATGGCCCAAACAAGGGAACCACGCAGTGCGTAAAACGATGAGAGTGGAGAGGCCACCAGAGACTGCTATGAGAGAGACCAGAAACTATTGGAATTGGCGTAATGCGAGGGCTACGTAGCGATCGGTGGGTGTGCCCGTTGTGTCTTATCCTGAACCCGTCGATCCGACGGGTTTTTTGTTGGCTGGAAACGAGCCAGTTTGACCATCAGATCCACCGGATTAGCGGTTGTGAAGGAACAGGTTATAGGGTACTCTTTATAATTACGCCGATCGTGTAAGAGACGGTCTGACGACGATGCCATGTCGATGATCCATTTCGCCAAGTTCCAGGCTCTTGAGAACGACTTCCTCATTGTTCGGCAGCCGGTCGTTGGCTTTCGCTGGCCGCCTCGGCGGGTGGCGGCTTTCTGCCACCGGCGGCGCGGCATCGGCGCCGATGGGTTGATTGTCTTGAAACAACCGAGACGGGAGGGTGTGCGATTCCGGTTGTTCAACGCCGATGGATCGGGCGCCGAGTGGTCCGGCAATGGGGTGCGTTGTGCGGCAGCTTTCTTAGTTGGTACGAGGCGCCAGGCAGAAGTCAGGCTCTTGACCGCGGCCGGTGCCATCGATGTCCATGTGAGCGCCCATGGGTTGGGGCAATTCGTTGCGTCATTTGAACGCCCAATGCCGGTGGTCAGCTCAATCTCGCCTCGCGGCCGCAGGTTGGTACCGCGCGGTGCCATTGGCCCGGTCGTTGT
>JAGVEK010000313.1 GCA_020058315.1 Candidatus Zixiibacteriota bacterium | reverse complement strand
CAGCGGACCCCTCGCTCACAAGGAATGACACGACCATGTATACACCACGTCGAATAGCCGCCTTCACCCTGATTGAGATGATCGTGGTGATCACCGTCATCATGCTGATGTTCGGCACCCTGATGTCGGGGCTGACAACGATGCAGAAGTCGACCGACACCCTCTCGACCCCGGCTGTGATCCAGGCCGTCCACGAGTCGTGCTTCCGCAACGCGCGGCAGTTCGGGAGCGCGGCGCTAGTGTATGGGTTCACGCTGGATTTCGGGGACGGCGTTGCCTCGCCTGGGGACAGCAAGACCTCAGCCACTGCTGTCACTGGCGAGACAGCTTCCGCAATCGCCATTATTCCCTGGGTGATCGTGAACACGACGACGAATTATAATGCCAACGTCGATCTATTCACGGATATCGGGCGCCAACCGCTATGGGACACAGCAACCGCACATGATCGCATCTACTTTGATGACCGACTGAGACCCAGCCGGCAATTCTTCACGGTGGACACGACAGGCGCTTCCACCGCTCACACGACCAGCGTTGCGGGAAATCGTTATCTACACGTAGGTTATGAGCCAAAAACTGGATTCTGCCACGCCATTGCAGACTCCACTGACGATCCCGCCACTTCCGGAGCCGGACTCAAAGCAGCTACTATTTCTGATCCGACCAGTCTCCCATCGCAAGTCATCCTCGAATTGCGCGACACAAAGAACAACACGTTGAAAAACAGAATTCTCATCACCTATACCGGAGTCATCGATGCCCATGCCAAGCTCTAGGAGCGGATTCACGCTGATCGAGATCCTCTGCGCCATGGGGGCATTCATCCTGGTCTTCCTGACCGGGTCAGGCGGGCTCATGCGCCTGATGATGACCCAGACTACCAATCAGCAGCGCACCGTGGCGGCATCAGCGGCCCTGCTGCTGGCCGACTGGCATGCGGCCAAGTCCGTAGCTGTCGCACCAGCCGCATCGAATTTCGAAACCAACGTCCTCGACTTCGCCACCCACAACGTCACCTACCCTACTGTTTCAAGCCTGACGTCGATGTGGCCCGCCTCCGATACCGACAAGAAGAAGTTCTGGCGGGGTCCGCTGCCACACGGGACTGAAAATATCTATACCTTCATGACCAGCACCGCACTCCTCGGTGCCCCCTATGCGGCAACACTCGATCTGGCCGCCTACCAGCAGATCATCTTCACCATCACGACTCCCTCTACAGCAGACGCTACCGGCATGAAGTTCCATGTTGTCACCTTCTGGTATGGCGATCCGGTCTCAACCACCACCAACATAGCAGACCGTTTTGAATTCCTCGGCAGCTACCTCATGCCCGATAGGGCGCCATGATCTCATTCCGCATTTCTTCCGGTTTCACCCCGATCGAACTCCTGATGGCGATGGCGATCGGCCTGGTGATCTCCAACATCGCCATGGTGTCCTTCATCGCGACCCAGAAGTACATATATCGCATGGAAACCTTGGCAGCCAAGAACGATGCGGCCCAGTCCATGATCCTCTGGTGCCTCAGCAAACCGACCAAGGAGGTGGATTTTCCAACCTCCATCCAGTTCCGGCACATCAAAGGCATCATCACCGTGGTCACGGCTAATGAACTCTGCGCCTTGAATCTGGATGACGACCTTCCTGCCACGACCGTCAGCCCGCTTCCCGGCAACACCCTCTACATGCCGATTACGAAGAACTGAGCCATGCTGAACACCAATTCTCGTCGCGGCACCGTCCTGATCCTCGTCCTTGGACTTATCACCCTCTTCATGGCCCTGATCCTCAGCGCCACCGTCCGGGTATTCAACGCCAGCAAGACGATGGCCACCTTGCAGAAGAATGTACAGGCCCATCTGATGATGCGCTCGGCAACCATCCTCATCGCCAGGGCTGGAGCTGTCTACGCCACTCCAATCACGATCGGCGACACCTTCACTTCCGCCAGTTTTCCAGCCCATTCCCAGGCTCACCGGATGGGCTGGGCGCATCTCAAAGGTGACTACGTGATCGCGGTTGGGGGATCAACCGGCGGAGCGCCGGGAAAGGGAGCCAGCATAGCAACCGCGACGGGATCGCCCTCTGAACAGGAACTCTCCAACGCGATGGAGGTCCGCTATTACTACACGGTCACTGACGCGGCCCCGGATGACAATCCCGGACCAGGCGTCGGTCCCTATGTCGTCACCCTCAAGACAGTCGGCGACAACTCCGCCTATCCCTGGTAACCCGGGCTTCTACAGGCCTGGACGCGCCGAGTTCACGGGCCCACGCTTCCGCCCGTGACCCCCGCCTCCTCGACCCCCATCCCCGCCCTCGGCGTGGACCTCGTCACCTACCGGCATGCCTGCGGCCTGGTGCATCTGCACCTCGCCTGCCCTGACGAGCACCGCGCCGGCCTGCGCGATCGCCTTCCGCACCCCGCCCGAGGACTCGACCGGGCTGCCGCACCATTCGATTCGCGTGCTATTGATTTCAGTTCGAACCCGAGAGGCTT
>JAGVEK010000480.1 GCA_020058315.1 Candidatus Zixiibacteriota bacterium | reverse complement strand
TGGCCAGCGACGCCAGTTGCTGGCCGACATCACGCACGAACTCGCCACGCCTCTGACCTCGATTCGAGGTTACGCGGAGACGTTGCTTGAGCCCTCGGTCCCGGTCTCGGACGAGGAGCGGGCCACATATCTCGGTGACATCCTTCATGAATCGAAGCGCATGGATCTCCTCATCAACGATTTGCTCGAGCTGACCCGGCTTGAAGCTGGCGCCATCACTCTGGGCCGGGAGCATCTTGACTGGGTGGCACTGTGCCGGAACATGGTGGCCCGATTCCAGCCGCGCTTCCGTGAGGCTGCTCTGACACTGGAGTTTTCCGCGTCGGCACCGGAAGCGTGGGTCGATGCAGATGGGCGACGCCTGGAGCAGGTGATCGAGAATATCCTCATGAACGCGATCCGGTACGTTCCTCAAGGCGGGAGTGTGTCTGTGTCTGTCACCCGGGATACTTCCATTGCTTCGAACTCGTGCCGGATGACAGTGGCGGATGACGGCCCGGGATTTCTACCCGCCGATTTGCCCCATGTGTTCGATCGATTCTACCGTGCCTCCACGGCTCGGTCGACAAGCGGCAGCGGACTGGGGCTGGCGATTGTCCAGGAGATCGTTCGGCGTCATGATGGTCAGGTTCGGGCGGAAAACGCGCAACCTCGCGGGGCACGCATCATGGTCGATCTTCCTGCGGTATCAGCGCCGTAGTCCTCCAATCCCAGCATCCCAGATCCGGGTACCATCGACATCAGCCCAGCCACCGCCGATCGTCGCCAAATACCCAACTTCTGCCACATTTCTGCAACATTCTGGGAGTAACACCCTTAGAAGGCGAGGGCAAATGGCGAATGCATCACCGACAGTGTCTGATAAGGCTTCTGCGCTCTCGACAGATGAGCGTGTCCAACGGGGAAGAAAGGCCGTGTCCGATTACACACGAATTCGCAGTTTTCTATCGCAGGACCGGGTGACACTGATATCCATTCTCGTCCTACTTAGCCTCGCTGGCACGGCTGGCTGCGGAGCGATGCATCTGAACAGCAACTGGCGCGACAGGTCGGTGACCATCGACGGTTCATCGGACGACTGGGAAGGTCAACTGAGGCCGGTCGGTGACGGAGCGGCCTATGTGGGCATCATGAACGATTCCAACTTCGTCTATGTCTGCCTCATGACCGCGAAGGCCGATCTCCAGCGGCGTTTGAACGGGATGGGATTGCTCGTGACGTTCCAGCCGGAGGGTAAGGACAAGCCCCCGCTGGGGATTCACTATCCAGTTCGTCCCCTTGGCCCGGAGCGCGCGCCCCGCGCTACTCAGACCAATGAGGAATCGCAGCAGGATCGGACGCCGGAGGATCGGGCATTCGTCCGAGATCTTGCAGTTGCCGAAATCGTCGGCAAGAACGGTCAGGATCGGACGCGCATCTCCATCGACTCTATGCCCGGCGCCGAAGTCAAGATCAGTGGACAGAAGGCATGGTTTGTCTACGAACTCAAGATTCCCATGGCTGCTGCGGGTCGGTATCCCGTTGCGATCGATTCTAAAGCAGGCCAGAATGTCACAATACGTTTGCAGATAGAAAAGCCCGACTTGAGCCGGATGCGCGACCGGGAGCCGGGCGGCGGCGAACCGGGGCGTGGAGGAAGAAGCGGTGGCGGGCACCCCGGCGGGCGTATGGGCGGGGGAGGGCGCGGCGAGCGGGGTGCGCCTGGGCAGGCACAGGTGGCGTTTGATGTCAGTGCCGACGTGCACCTTGCACCTGCACCACCGATCTGACAATGCTGATCAGAAGGTTGTTGGCAGAATATCAGTCACGTTGACATGGACCCAAACAAATTGCATTTAGAGAAGGGAGAACGATATGAGAACGAAGATTAGAAACCAAATTGCGTGCCTCGTGGCCGCAACCGCGGTCATCGGACTTAGTGGCTGCAACTCTGGAGGATCCACGTCAGGGGCCTCCAAGGCGGGAATCTCGGTCGCTTCCACTCCGGCAGACGTATCCAAGCTCGCCGAGTTGATTCCCACTCTCGCTGATCTCCGTGCCCACGTGCAGATGACCGACGCACAGGCAAAGTCAATTGACACCGCGCTGACACAATGGCAGTCGGCGGTGGCGAACAGACCCGATGGGAAGCATCGCCGGATGAAGGGCATGGACGGCGTTGCGGGAGGCATATTCCCGCCCGCGGCGAAGTTTCTATCGGCATGCGGAGAAGTCCTCCAGACAGACCAGTTCGTGGCGCTGGCGGATTATCTCAAAGGGATCCAAGCTGAGCATCGGTCACAGATTCGGGAGGCGCGGCAGCCTTTCGACGGCATGGTCGCGGATCGAATGGTCCGTCGGCTGGTCGACCAGTTGGCGTTGACCCCAGATCAGGAGAAACAGGTGCGCGCGATCTTCCAGGAACTTCGAGAATCGCGGATGGCAGCTCGTTCCAGCGGCAGGGATTCTGTGATTTCAGACGCATCGGAATTCAGCCGTCATCGTGAGGAACTGACGAGGCGCCTGAGCAGTGTGCTCACTGCGGATCAGCTTACTCAGTTCAAGAGCCTTGGTGAGAAACGCCACAATAGGCGAGAGGCGAACAGAAAGTGGGAGGCGGACAGAAGCGAACGGCGGGACAGAAGGACTGCCAACGCCGTGCAGTGCTTGCAGGGGGTTCTTCAGCTCAGCGACGGTCAATCGGCGCAAATTAAGCAAATGCTCGCCTCACTGCCCGCTCCTGAGCCGCCGGATGGTGGGACTGCATGTCCGATGGGTCCGATCAGACGTCCCTTAATGGCTGGGGCTGAGCAATTCCATAGGGCAGAGTCACAGATCCGTACTGTGCTCTCTCCGGATCAGGTGAAACGTCTTGACGCGGTGCTGCAATTGCTCCCCGGCCGCCAAGAGCGACTTTGACAGTTTGATTCGCCCCCTGCTGACGGCTAATGCGAGAATCGGCACAGGCTTACGAGCCTGTGCCGTCTCTTCCTACCGGAACTGCCAACGACCGCACGTGCCGCAAGGGAGAGAACAAGAGAATAATGCCTTCAACTGCCGGCCGATCCTGATTATACATTGAAGGCTACATTGAATTGACGGAAGGTGGCGGCATGATCATCGAAGTAAGCAGCGAGGGCAGTTCGCGATGAAGAAATCCATTATGTTGATCATTGGGGTTGTTGTCCTGGCGGTTGCCGGCTATCTCCTGTTCGCACGCAGTGCTCCCGCGAAGTACGACTTTCGTTTCGACCAGGTCTCGAATGGCGATATCACGACGACTGTTACAGCCACGGGCAACATCAACGCTGTTATCTCGGTGGACGTGGGAACTCAGGTTTCAGGCATTATCTCCAAGCTGTATGCCGATTTCAATTCCATTGTGAGGGAAGGGCAGGTCATTGCCCAGATCGACTCGACATTCCTGGTGCAGGCGGTTCACGATGCCGAGGCGAATCTCGCCCGCGCGCAGTCACAACTGGCGGAGAGCAAGAGGGCTTTGGATCGGGAGAAGGTGCTGGTCGGCAAGGGACTTGACCCGCAGGTGAATCTGGACGCAGCGCTGACGTCATTCGAGTCGAATAGCGCGGCACTGAAGCAGTCGGAGGCGAACCTCGAACGAGCGAGGATCAATCTCGCTTACTCGACCATCTATGCGCCCATCGATGGTGTCGTCATCAATCGCCAGGTAAACGTCGGCCAGACCGTCGCGGCCAGTTTCTCATCCCCCCCTCTTTACCCCATTGTCAACGATCTGAAAAAAATGCAGGTCTTGGCAACCATCGGCGAGGTCGACATCGGGGGAATCAGTGTCGGACAGCAGGCGACTTTCACGGTTGATGCCTATCCGGATCAGGCATTCAATGGGGTCGTCTCTCAGATTCGCCTCGCCCCC
>JAGVEK010000017.1 GCA_020058315.1 Candidatus Zixiibacteriota bacterium | reverse complement strand
CATGGCGCCGGTAATTTTCCGGTGAACATCCCTGGAAGGTCAGGTGTGAGACAGATTGACCCAATTGGCGAGCCACGAAACGCGGCGTCGTCATTGTAGTGCACTGTGGAGTTTTTCCACCCCCATCGCTTACCTAAAAGGGTATCGACTGGATCAAGCTTGGCTTCGATCACCAGCCAATAGATAGTGCCAACCGTCTGATTGAACCAGATCGCGGAATCTACCAGTATATCGTACTGGTACCATTTGCGATGATTCGGAGTGACCCAGAAGCCGGTTGCCGGATCGTACCAACCCTGCGTAGACAGATCCATCGGTGTGACTACGTAATCCGAAAAGGAGTTCGACCAGAGCACGGTGCCGGGATGGCTCCACGGCAGGTCGACTCCAGCCGGCACATCTGACCAAATGCTGATATTGAACGCCGGGACTACGGAGGTATCGTCGTTCAGCCAGGAGCCCCAGAAATGTATGTCCTTTATTGGACCGGTCTCTGAGCAACGGAAATCATCCCCCATCTGCCGGGGTGAGACGGCAAACACATCCCATCCGAGCGAATCTGGCAATTGCGGGGAGTGCATTTTGTGGTCGTCTCCCGGCTTCCAGAACGGCCCGCCCTGCAGGATGTGCAGGGGAGAGTCTGTAGTTGAACCCGACATTCCCGCAAACGGCCCTCCCGGCGCGCCCACGAAGTCGATCCGGTACTCAATATCGAAGAAGCTATTGACGGCCCAGCTTGTGGCGTCGAGTCGCGCGAGTGTCGTATGACCGGGGCTGGGCATACCAAAATCGGTTCCGGCCGTAATGCGAAGGAGATCGAAGTCCGGATCGCCAGGGACCATCTGTACCTGCAACTGTCCCAGGTCACAGGCGAAACTTTGAGGCGACGTGTTAGGGATTCTGGGTGCGGTGTAGTACTGAACCTGCACTGTCGGCAGCACTACATTCCGAACGTAACCGGCAAAGCCTCCAGTCCCGCGCAGGACCAGTTGGGCGGAGCCGGACGCCTGGACTGTCGTCCCGCCAAGCGTTCCTCCGGGAACCTCGGATATGCTCACCAGATCCATGGCGACGATCTCGATGTCAATTGTGGACCCTACCGGTATTAGTCCGTTTACGATATGAGCCGTGTCAAGGAGCGTGCGGTAGGGGCACGCTGCGGGCAACGCCACCGTACCGGCTGCGTTGGGTGCCGAACATGGCCCCGGCGGGGACATGACGGATTGAGTGGTAGCGGGACGGAATGCCGAACCGGCATCCGAAGGGAATGTGATGGTCGTGCTCACGGTGGCGAGGCTGTTCAAAGAGAACAGAGCAATGAACAGGAACGCAATCGGAAATGAGCGGACCAATGCGGAGTAGAAACGCATAGGACCTCCATGTAAAATAGGCCAGCCCGGACGATTGTTGCTGTTTCGAAAATCGATTGTTTGCGATGAAAACTAAGGAGTCGGTGACCAGGTCGGCACCAGGAAAGGAATGAACGCCGAACCGACATCCACGCATATAGTGTAGAGAGCGAGACGTCGCTTGTCAAGCACTATTTGGGTCGAAGAAGTCCATGAGGCTGGATCGGTCTGTCGCCGTTGAGCTTTGCAGCAGACTAGGTAGGGCAGGATCCTGCGAACAACGTGAGCATGGATCCTGCCCTCAAGAATCAACGAAGGGATCACCTCGCCTTCACAAACTCTCGCTTCACCGGCCCGGCGGCGATAACCTCCGGTGTGCAGCCGTCGCGGAACTTCTTGAAGTTCTCGATAAATAGGGCGGCGAGCTGCAGATATTTCTGC
The DNA here is from genome assembly GCA_020058315.1 of Candidatus Zixiibacteriota bacterium. Taxonomy (GTDB): domain Bacteria; phylum Zixibacteria; class MSB-5A5; order WJJR01; family WJJR01; genus JACRMA01. Next base: position 936 of record JAGVEK010000017.1, on the reverse strand, counting down.
TGATATGCCTCAGGATCATCCCACGTATTGATCGGATTGAGCACTTTGTCCGGGACATTCTCGCAATGCTTCGGCACCTGGAAGCCAAAGACCGGGTCGGTGTAAAACTCGGCACTGTCGAGCTTTCCGTCCAGCGCGGCGTTCAGAAGCGCGCGAGTGTGGTGGATCGACATACGCTTGCCGATGCCGTAGGGTCCGCCGGTCCACCCGGTATTGACCAGCCAGCAGGTAGTGTTGTACTTGAGCATCTTGCGGCGCAGCAGGTCGGCATAGAAAAACGGATGATGAACCATGAACGGCGCGCCAAAACAGGCAGAAAACGTGATCTCCGGTTCTTTGCCGAGGTCGATCTCAGTCCCCGACACTTTGGACGTGTAGCCGGATATGAAGTGGTACATCGCTTGTTCGGGCGTTAAACGCGAGAGCGGCGGCATCACGCCCGACGCGTCGCAGGTTAACATCAGGACATTCTTCGGGTGGCCGGCCATCTTTTCAGGCACCGAGTTGGTGATGAACGACAGCGGATAGGCGGCGCGGGTGTTCTCGGTTCGCTCCATGTCGTCGAGATCGAGCAGGCGCGTCACCGGATCGTAGATCACGTTTTCTAGCACAGTCCCAAACTTGCGCGTGCAGGCAAAGATCTCCGGCTCGGCCGACGGGGAGAGGTTGATGACCTTGGCATAGCAGCCGTTCTCGAAATTAAAGACACCCTCATCCGACCAACCATGCTCGTCGTCGCCAACCAAAAAGCGGTTCGGGTCTGCCGAAAGAGTGGTCTTGCCGGTTCCGGAAAGCCCGAAAAAGAGCGCGACATCGCCGGATTTTCCGACATTGGCTGAGCAATGCATCGTCATAAGCCCCTGCAGTGGCAGCAGAAAGTTGAGCACCGTGAAAACCGCCTTCTTGATCTCGCCGCCGTAGCCCGATCCACCGATG
>JAGVEK010000251.1 GCA_020058315.1 Candidatus Zixiibacteriota bacterium | reverse complement strand
GCGTTCGGTGGCGGCGCTGCGGACGACCCATGCGCACCGTAGGGGAGGATAGAAGACAACTGTCATCTGAGCGGGTGGGGCACCACGCCTGCCCGCGACCACTCAGGAAAGACGCTCGGTCGGAGCGTCCGCCTCTGCGCGTTCACGCTGCCATTCGGAGATAATCGTGTGAAGGCGATCGGTCTTGCTCTGCAAGTTTTCGATCATCTCGCGTGATTCCAGCAGTTCGGTGCGCGAGTCGGAAATCTGCCGGGCCAGCAGTTTGATTTGAGTGAGAATCAGGTCGATTTTCTTGTGCAGGTCGAGCAGAAGGTCTTCAAATTCGAGGTGGTCCTCGTCGAAGATTTCCTGGAGCCGGTCGGAGCCGGATTCGGGTTTGGCGGCGGGGCTGCTCTCTTTTTTGGTCACAATCCGCTCCTACGAGCCGGAGCCGGCCAGGAGGGGCAGGCCATAAGCCCAAGTCAGAGCATTACTCAGAGCACGGAAGCGATTGGTGTTTGACGGTGCGCCCAGCACAACCACGGTCACGTCATGGCCATCCTGCGCCGCGCTACGTGCCGCGATGCACCAGCCCGCCGCATCGATATACCCTGTCTTGGAGCCGACAAACTGGAAGCCGCCACGCAAGAGACGGTTGGTGTTGACCAGATGATAGAGCCGGCGACGGTTGACACACTGCACCGTGGTCTCAGGAGTGCTCGCCACCTGCCGCAGTAGCGGGTTTTTCAGAACCGTGTTGAGCAGCAACGCGCAATCACGGGCATTGGAGACATTCTCTTGAGACAGGCCGGTCGGCTCCACGAAGTGAGTGGAATCCATCCCCAACGCATGCGCGCGGTCATTCATTCGCGCAACAAACGTTTGCTTTGGCATCCCCGCCGAACGGGCGAGGATTCTCGCGGCCCGGTTATCGGAACTGACGAGCGCGGCATAGAGAAAGTCGCGCAAGGACAGCTTGTCGCCCGGGCGCAGCTTTGACCTGCTGGATTCGAAAGCGTCTTCCTTGGTCACCTCGACGACCGTGGAAAGATCCACGCCGGATTCGACAAACACGAGCGAAGTCAGCAGCTTGGTCAGGGAGGCAATGGACCGCTTTTCCAGGGCATTCTGAGTGTATAGAATCTGATTGCTGAGATTGTCAATGATCAGGGATGCTTCACACCGCATGAGTGGTGCACGTCCGCGGATGGGGACCGGCTGGTCCACCAGGGCTGCCCATCCGGGCAGTTCGGTTCGGGGCGGCGCCGCATCGTAGAGCCCCATTGGGGAGGTGATCAACTCCTGGGAAGTGCCCAGAATGATGGCACAACACAGGAATATCCCCGCTAACCAGATCAGAACGCGTTTCTTCATCGTGAGTCCCTAACCGGGAGCGTTTGGCCCCCCCTCGGGACCACCCGCACTCCCAACGTACCCCTCCCGATCCAACCCTGCAACAAAATTTTCGTCCTTCGGTGGGCTTTCGGCCCACCTGGGGCTGACCGGAGTCCTCTATTGGTAGTCATCGGTGGCAAAAAGGGCAAAAATTACCGCTCTTTACCGAGCAAATCCTGCATGCGGAAAGCGTCTTTGACAGCCTGTCCAAGGTGGCAGTTGTTAAAGAACAAGAAGACCTTAGCCGCTTTCTGACGCAGTTCATCAAGGCGCTGGACCCACTCTCTCAACTGGTCATCGGTGTACGAGTAATCGTAACGCAGCGGGCCTCCCGCCCACCAGTGCTGGCCATTGCGGCCATGCAAACGGACGTAGCCGATGCCAGTGGTGGCGGCAGACTCCGGGGGGATCAGGTGAGGCAACGCGGGTTCATCAACGTTACAATATCCGATGCCCGCCTGCGCCAGGGAGGTCTTGACTTCGGGTTTCAGCCAACTGTCGTGCCGGAATTCGGTGTAGAGGGGCAGATTTCCGTAGAGTTTCGCATTTTCCAGCAGATAATCGAGGTTTGTGGGGCTGAAATGAAACGAGAAGGGGAATTGGGCCAGAAGCCCCTTGAGCTTCCCGGTTTCGGCGATCGGCTCGATCGCGGCCAGAAACTCCGGTGTGAGACGCTGCAGGTCGCGACGTTCATGGGTAAACGACGAGTGCGTCTTGACAATGAACTCGAAATCCGGCGGTGTCTTACGCTCCATGTTTCGCATGACGGCGGGATGGGGGATTCGATAATAGGTCGAATTGATCTCGACGGTCTTGAAATGCTGGATATAGAAGTCGAGCATCTTTCCCTTCTCGATGCCAGGGGGATAGAACTGGCCGACCCAGTCTGGAAAAGAGTACCCTGAAGTGCCGATCCGTATCTCTGTCATGCGCCTCATCAGCGAGTCGGGCGACGGGGGACCGGTGGCCGGACCTTCTGAAACCGGATGCGCCCGCAATCCGGACAGACCCACTTGCGCTGCTTGTGGAATGTGCGCTTCAGTTCAATCATCGCGGCTTTGCAACGCGGGCAGATCATGGCTCAATTGCTCTCGGTGTTATCGCAGGATCGATAGTCGTGCGGGCGATTGTCCCGATGGGCAGTTCAACAATCGGATCATGTCCAAAGTCCATCACGAGCGCAACAGGCCAAGCCAATCTCCCAGCAGAAACTCCAGCCGCCCGATCAATAGGGCCACCCGCGACATCACCGTATACGCAAAGGTCGCTCCAAAGAACACCATCATGAAGTACCGTCCAAGACGCGCACTGGTTCCCCAGACCCCCCGATGGGCGCGGGTGAAGACGAAGTAGGTCAGTGTGGACAGGACACCAGCAAGAATGATCCACCCCGCGGGGCTCGTCACCCCGGCCATGGTCGCTGTCATCTGATCCAGAACCCGCGCCTTCAGCATGGCCGGGATGGCAACACCGGCGCCGCCACCCACCACGAGCGCCAGCGATATCCGCGACCATCCAGCCCAGCGACGAACAAGCCGCAGGAGAATCAGTCCGCCCAGGACAAGCGGGACGACTGTCTGGAACTGCCCCTGCGTGATGGGAAGAACCGCCTCGGGCCATATGACAGACTTGATGGTTATCACCAGCGTGTAGCCGATGGTGAGACCAACCAGAAGGTGTTCCACGAACTTGTAAAACGGATTGTCACCGGCAAGGAACGAATAGATTGCCAGGGTGAGGAGAGCGGTTGTTGTCGTCTCGATGAAGGTCATCGTGATTCGCTCTCCATCGGATGCCGGCTTCGGCGTGTCCGCCATGCCTGAACATTTCCGGCGAGAATCAGGACCGCGATCAGTGCGTGGACGGCCGATTGGGCATCCATCCCCCTTGACCCGGCCCCAGGGACACCGAGGAGTTGCTCATACTCGGCGGCGCCACGGAGTCCGGCGATAATGCCGGAGAGCTGGTTGGATTCGAGATAGGGCAGATACGAGGTCACCATCACGGCTGTGAGGGCTGCCACGATCTTGACTTGATAGCGAGCCTGGGCGTACTCGACCCAGTACGTCGGCATGGAACCAGCGGCAAGCGAAATCACGAAAGCGATGTCGTGGTAGTTGTGAATCCGGCTTCCCAAAGTTGTCGAAACCAGGGGATGTCCCTCATAGTCCTGGCTGAACACGTCGCCAATGTTTTCCCCCATTCCCAAGATGGCGGAGGTGTATTGTGGCCGGAACCCGAGGTATATCCAGTCTGTACCGTACGACTTACCGGCGGCGTTCGCTCTTTGACTGATCAGTTCGTAACCCGCAGCCGTACCCTCCGAGAATAGCGCCAAACCGACAATACGGACCTTTCTGCGGAAGCAATGATCGACGATGGCAGCGCCAAGTGGCCGCATTTCGGGGAGGCTCGATGCTTCGTGGTCGAACGAGAGCATGACCACGGCACCGCTGTCGAGAGACTCGATCATTTCATAGACATGACGGGTCTCCCTGCTTACGCTCAGAGGCAATCCCGGCCTGAATATCAGAGTCGTGACGGTTGCGATGGCAACCAGTGCGAAGATCCAGCGGCGGGACAAGTTCATTTCCCTACCGCCCTCCGAGATATGTTCGCTCAAGACCAACGATGACCTTGAGTGAAGTGGCGATCATTCCCAAGCCAACGCCGATGAGGATTGCCCGCTTGGCAGCCAAGGCAGGCACATTAATCACCCAGTCAGACACGGATGGCAGGATTGGCGCCATCCACTCGCCGACCGGAACGCGTCCAAGCAGCACGATGATCGCGGCGATGACCAGAATCGCCAACTCGCTGGAACGGGCACGGAAACCACGGTATGCGGCGGAGGCGATATAGAAAGCCAGAAGTGAGAAGACGGTCGCCTGCATGGGCGCCTGCCAGTGGT
>JAGVEK010000013.1 GCA_020058315.1 Candidatus Zixiibacteriota bacterium | reverse complement strand
GCTGAGCGTTACTCAGTGACCCGCAGGCCTCAACTTCGGGGAGGGCCTTGCGCCGTATCGGCGCCCGCACCGGGCTGAAGAGCCTCGGTCTTGTGAGTGGTTAAGATATGCGCTTATGAACAAAAGCAAGGGTTTCATCGACCAAACCGCTAATTCCCGAGACGCCAAGACCATGCGTGCGGTCAGTGCCTCCACCAGGCTGTGTGCCGTGGGCGGAGGTGGGTTCTGGAACGCGGCGGGTTGGCATGGAGACGATGATGGGGGATCGGGGCTAGATCGGAAGATGTGAACCAGCGAGGCAACTTCACCCATGCCATAGACGCTGTAGGGCGAACGTAAATCGATCACCGGCCCAGCGGTCTAGGATTGCGCTGTCCAGAGGTGGTTACGAGCAACTCGCCACCGCCGGCGCCTCGACGTACTGACAGGATTGCGTCAGATCAATAGTCATCAGAAGTCCGTTCGATGTTGGTCCACCCGATGATTTCGTCGATATTCAGCACGCGCTTCGATCCAGGGATGCCGTGCATGAGATTCCTTCGAAGATCAAAGATGCAGTAATGACCGTAATCCTGTACCGCACTGCTGCGAGCGCGCGACTTGATCAGGCGGTATCCATTCTTGCGCAGCTTACGGCGCAAGCGAGATTCAATCACCACAGTGCTGGGATCGCTCGGATCGAGATACTTGACCAGTCCCCTGCTCCTCTCATTCGACTCAGAGGCGAGGCGGATGCCGGTCAAGATATGCGTATCGTACACGTTGAATTCCTTTCGATGGTCATGGTATTTTCTATCACACCTTTAGGTGTCGTTTGACTGACTAACCGCAGATGTAATCGGCCACGTCGGTTAGTTCGAGACCGTACACGCAGTCGCCGTGGCTAGCCATGGGCAGACCTTCGAATCCGAATATCATGTATTTGCCATACCCCAGCTCGGATTCGTGGATGGCTGGGCTTTTTCGAAGCATGCAGTTCATATCCCTCAGCATGCGACGCATGCGGGATTCAAGCCTGCGCGTCTCGGCGGCGGTGAGGAGGTCGAGGATGGCGTCGGACATGGTTTTTCCCTTGAGATCATGCGGTGATATACACGACTGGATCACAGCCGTGTAGCAGCCTCGGTCGGGTTGTAGACATGAGGGTTCCCCCAATAGCCATAGGCGAACATTTTCTTGTAGGCGCCATCAATGAAGTCGAGGATGTGATTTCGAGGGACGAATTCGATGACATCCGGATAGCGGATCTGAAGCCAAGCCAATGCCAGGATGCGGTTGGTGTCATCATCGCGAAGTTCGTCGAGGTAGAACATCAAGTGGTGGAGCGGTTCATAGAGGTGTTCGATCACCTCGTCATTCGGCCACTGTGAGATCACGAAGCCGCCGAAGGCGTGTCCGGCATTTACCCAGTCTCGCTGTGGACCGAGCGCAGCGTCCAGTGAACGGCGCAGCTCCGCTGGGACGCCGTAGACGGGTTGGTGGATGGGATCGGTTGGATACTGGGGAGACATGGTGCGTTCTTTCTGGTTTGCGCGTTTGCGCTGGTTGGGTAGATAATCGTTCTATCCATACCATGAGATTCAGCATGAGGACTCTTGGTGTGGAGCAAAACCATCACGCAGGACACTTTCCGGCGGCATACTGGCGGATCTCGTCGATGGCGACGCCATAGTCGATGTCATGATGTGCAGCGATGAAGTCAGGCAGCGCCCTGAGCGTGAACTGCCAGTCCGAGCGGGAGAACGCGGCGGCAACCGCGAAGCAACCCAGGCGATTGATCAGGTTCTGGCTATCAGCGCGGCGATCTTTGATGCGCTCGATCAAGCCTGCCTCCCAGCCGTAGTGGACGCGACCGTGATTGAGCAGCATCCAGCCACGTGCCGCCGCAACGAGATCGACGCGGGGCGACGGACGGCCACCAGGGGCAGTCCCAGGCTCACTGGCCAGGGCGCCAACCTGGACGAGGCCAGCGACGGTCACCTCATCCAGATCGAAGAAATAACAGCAGTCGTATGCCGTCAACTTGATCGTCGGTACCATGTGGGGCGAGTTGAGGGCGAGGAGGCGACCTTCGCGGGTGTTGGTGGAGATGGTCTGAGGGGCTACGAGCATGGAAGATTCCTTGGTAGGTGTGGTTTGGTCGGATGTAAGATGGACGGTCAGAAAGCAGTTTCGCCACGTCCGACCCGGGCGAATCCGATGACCTCGTCGTTGTTCAGCACGCTCGTCGTTCTTGGGCATGGTTAGATCATTGACTCAGGGGGTGTTGGTTCGTCATCATATGGCAACTGGATAACTTCACCCCACGTTGCAGGCGGCTGAAATGGGGAAGTCAGCACCCAGATTACCGGCTTGCGCGGTTCCTCATCAGGGGCCGGACCATCTCCGTCCGTAAACACGATGACCATATCTGCCTTGGTCTTGCGCAGAACGCTGCGCTCGAACACGGGGCGGAAGTCAGTTCCACCGCGTCCCATACAGCGATCGATGGCGCCAGCAAAGCGGTATATGCGCTGCACTTTGGCATCACATTCGACCACCACGATACGCCGTCCACGAGACAAGAAACGCAACTCGGTTGCGATTTCCGAAAGCACCTGGTCCGACATGGAACCGCTGGTGTCGACGACGGCTTGAATGACCGGTTTT
>JAGVEK010000411.1 GCA_020058315.1 Candidatus Zixiibacteriota bacterium | reverse complement strand
GCCCTTGCGCGCGCCGTGCGTGGAGATGAAGTATTCCATCACCGAGAGTCCTTCGCGGAAATTCGACAGAATCGGCGACTCGATGATTTCCCCGATTTGCCCGGTAATCTTCTTCTGAGGTTTTGCCATCAATCCGCGCATGCCGGCCAATTGGCGGATCTGCTCCTTGGAGCCGCGCGCTCCGGAGTCGGCCATCATGTAGATGGGATTGAAACCGTTCCTGTCCTCCTTGAGCCGCTCGAACATCACCTCGGAGATTTCGCTGGTGGTGTGCGTCCACAAGTCGATGACCTTGTTGTAGCGTTCCCCGTTGGTGATGACACCCTTTTCATACTGCTTCTGGACGCGGGCCACTTCCTTCTGCGTCGCCTCGATCAATTCCGCCTTTTCCGGGGGAACAATCATGTCATCGATGCTCACGGTCACGCCGGCCATTGTCGCGTGATGGAAGCCAAGATCTTTCAGCTTGTCGAGGAACTCGGATGTCCGATGCGGGCCGACTTTGCGATATGATTGAAGCACGAGGGATTCCAGCTTCCCTTTCGAGGCAACCTCGTTGAAGAAGCCCAGCTCCGGCGGGGCAATGTCATTGAAGATAATTCGTCCGCAGGTCGTTTCCAGTCGCTGGCCATTAATCCGAACATGAATGAGTGCATGCAGATCGATATGACCGAAACTTTGGGCCATCTGCACCTCCTCGATGGAGGAGAACGATTTCCCCTCTCCAAGGGCCCCCGGCCGTTCCTTGGTCAGGAAATAGCAGCCCAGCACGATGTCCTGCGTGGGCGTTGCAATCGGCCGGCCCGAAGAAGGCGAGAGGATGTTGTTGGTCGAGAACATCAACACCCGCGCTTCGAGTTGTGCTTCAAAAGACAGCGGAACGTGGACGGCCATTTGGTCACCGTCGAAATCGGCGTTGAACGCCGCGCAGACCAGAGGATGCAGGCGGATCGCCTTTCCTTCCACCAAGACTGGATAGAAGGCCTGGACGCCGAGACGGTGCAGAGTTGGCGCGCGATTAAGCAGGACGGGATGCTCGTCAATGATCTCCTCGAGGATATCCCAGACTTCCGGCCGCTCGCGCTCAACCAGGCGCTTGGCGGACTTGACCGTCTGCACGTAGCCTTTTTCCTCGAGTTTCATGATGATGAACGGTTTGAACAGTTCGAGTGCCATGTTCTTGGGCAGACCGCACTGATGCAAACGCAACTCGGGCCCGACAACGATCACTGAGCGTCCCGAATAGTCCACACGTTTCCCGAGCAGGTTCTGACGGAACCGCCCCTGCTTGCCCTTCAGCAGATCGGACAGGGACTTCAGCGGCCGGCGCGAGTCGCCGCGCACCGACTGGGTACGGCGTCCGTTGTCGAGGAGCGCATCGACTGCTTCTTGCAGCATCCGCTTTTCGTTGCGCAAAATGACATCGGGAGCCTTGATGTCGATCAGCTTCTTCAGCCGGTTATTGCGATTGATGACCCGGCGATAGAGATCGTTCAAGTCAGACGTGGCAAACCGGCCGCCCTCAAGCGGAACCAGTGGCCGCAGATCCGGCGGGATGACCGGCAGGGTTTTCAGGATCATCCACTCGGGCTTGTTCTGTGACTGGCGGAACGACTCAATCACGCGCAGCCGTTTGAGCGAGTCTTTCTTCCGTTGCACGGACGTCTCGACTTTGACCTGAGCACGCAAGGAGAGCGAGAGATCCTCGATGTCAGTGCGCCGCAGTAATTCAGCGACCGCGGGAGCGCCCATCCCGGCACGGAATTCCTTGCCCGAATTGCGCAGATCCAGCCATTCTTCCTCTTCCAGGAGTTCGCCTTCCTTGAAAGTGGTCTCACCCGGATCGATGATGACGTAGCGTTCGTAGTATATGACACGCTCCAAGTCGCGGATGGACATGTCCAGCAAGTAACCAATCCGCGAAGGCGACGACTTGACGAACCAGATGTGGGTCACGGGAACGGCGAGATCGATATGACCCATCCGCTCACGCCGGACCTTGGATTGTGTGACTTCAACACCGCACCGGTCGCAGACAATCCCGCGAAAACGGATGCGTTTGTACTTGCCGCAATTGCATTCCCAGTCCTTGACCGGACCGAAAATGCGCTCGCAAAACAGGTCATCGCGCTCCGGTTTGAATGATCGGTAGTTGATCGTCTCCGGCTTTGTCACTTCACCGTATGACCACGAACGGATGACTTCCGGCGATGCGAGTTGGATGCGAATCGCCGAGAATTCAACTGGCCGTTTCTGGCCTCGAGTTGGAAATGCCACCGTGTCCTCCCCATTCCAGGGACCACGCTCAAGAGCTAATCAGTATCTCGAACTGGTGAACCCGGACAAAAACCTGCCCACCCTGCTCAAACCAATTCGATATCCAAGCCCAACGCCTGCAATTCCTTTACCAGCACATTGAATGACTCCGGAGTGCCCGGCTCCGGCGGATTTTCCCCCTTGACGATCGCCTCATAGATCCGCGACCTCCCGGTGACATCGTCAGACTTGACCGTCAGCATCTCCTGGAGAGTGTAGGCCGCGCCGTAGGCTTCAAGCGCCCAGACCTCCATTTCTCCGAAGCGCTGACCGCCAAACTGCGCCTTGCCTCCCAGCGGCTGCTGGGTCACCAGAGAATACGGGCCGATCGAGCGGGCATGAATCTTGTCATCAACCAAGTGCGAGAGTTTCATCATGTAGATGATCCCGACCGTGATGTCTTCGGCAAACGCGTCACCGGTGATGCCATCGACGAGCTGGATCTTCCCGGATTCCGGCAGTTTAGCTTCACGCAGGGCTTTGCGGATATCATCCAATTCGGCCCCGTCAAACACCGGGCAGGAAACCTTGAAGCCCAACTTATGCGCCGCCCAGCCAAGATGGGTCTCCAGGATCTGGCCGACGTTCATACGCGACGGCACACCCAGCGGGTTCAGGATGATGTCAATCGGGGTGCCATCGGCAAGGTACGGCATGTCTTCGACTGGAACGATCCTGGCGACCACGCCCTTGTTGCCGTGGCGACCGGCCATCTTGTCGCCGACAGAGAGCTTGCGTTTGATCGCGATCGCCACTTTCACAAGCTGCTTGACGCCGGGCGACAGTTCGGCACCACGGATCACTTTCTCGATCTCGATATTCAACTGGCTCTGCAGCTTATTGAGGAGGGTATTAGATTCCTCCACGACACGTTCCACGCGTTTGTTAATCCGGCTGTCCTCTGTCCAGCCATCGGGAGCGGCACTCAGCGCCACGTCGATATTGGCGAATGTGTCGTCCTTGTACTTATAACCCGACTTGAGTACAACGGAATCATCCTCGGTGGAACGGATTGTCAGGGTCGTCTGCCCCAGCAGGAGATCTGTCAGCCGCTGGTTACGCAGGCGCCGGATACCGTCTATTTCCTTGCCGAAACGCCGCTTCAGGCCGGTGATTTCAAGTTTCTCCTGCTTCTTGGCCACTTCTGTGCGCTCCTTGCGCGAGAAGACGTGCGTATTGATCACCACGCCCTTCATGCCTGGAGGAGCCTTGAGCGACGCATCTTTCACATCACCGGCTTTCTCGCCAAAGATCGCGCGCAACAGACGCTCTTCGGGAGACAGCTCAGTCTCCCCTTTTGGGGTGACCTTGCCGACCAGGATATCGCCAGCCTCGACCTCGGCACCGACGCGCACCACCCCCTGCTCGTCCAGATTCATCAGAACCTCTTCGGAGACATTGGGGATTTCACGCGTGATTTCTTCAGCGCCGCGTTTGGTGTCACGCACCTGCAATTCAAACTGTTCGATGTGGATCGAAGTGAAAATATCTTCCTGAATCAGACGCTCGGACAGGATAATTGCGTCTTCGAAGTTATAACCGCGCCACGGCATGAAGGCGACCAGTACGTTGGTGCCGAGTGCCAGTTCACCATTCTCGACAGCAGGACCGTCGGCCAGAATCGTTCCGGCCTCAATCTTGTCCCCCAAACGAACGCGGGGCTTGAAGTTGATGCAGGTGTCCTGATTCGAGCGTTCAAACTTCGG
>JAGVEK010000389.1 GCA_020058315.1 Candidatus Zixiibacteriota bacterium | reverse complement strand
GGCGAGGTGATGCGCCTCTCCTGCTAGTCAAACATCAGAGTCCCGGGGCGCCCAAACACGATTGGGGGCACAGGTTTCTTTATCGGCGGGTGAACCGTCTGCTGGCGGTATCAGAGTATATCCGCGCCAAATGCGTTGTGACCTATCCGATTGCCGCCGGCCGGGTATCGGTCTGGTATCCCGGCGTCGGCATTGGGCGTTTCTCATTCTGCCCCGAGGCACGCTGTCGCGTACGAGAGGCCGCCTGCGTTTCTGATCAACACTATATCATAGGATATGCCGCCCGCATCACACGGAAGAAGGGTTTTGAGGATCTCTTCACGATGATGAAGAACCTCCGCGATCGTGTCCCTGAGGCGAGACTCTGGCTGATCGGCGGCGTCGCGGCCAGCGAACAAGAGTACGAACAGGAACTCAGAACCCTGGTCCACAGACTTGAGCTGGACAGCATTGTCAGCTTTGTTGGGCACCAAGATCGGGTCGAAGATTACCTGTGCGCTCTTGACCTTTTCGTGACGCCTTCGCGGGAGGAATCATTCGGCCTGACAACCGTTGAAGCCATGGCTCTGGGGCTGCCTGTCGTGGGGTTTCGCGCTGCGGGGACAGCCGAGATCGTTGTGGACGGACAAACCGGATTGCTGGCTGATCCCGCAGGCGACGCAGCCGCCGAACTGACGAGATTGGTCTTGCAGATGGCGCAGAACCGGCAGAGATCGGCAGCGATGGGAATTGCAGCAAGGGAACGCGCCGTCGCGATGTTCTCCAGCAACGCCATGATCCAACGGCTGGATCAGCAATTGCAGTCACTTCCTCTGCGCACTTCTTGAACTTCAGGGCGATACTCGAACAAGCTCCTCCAGTTTCGCTCGCAACAATCCGATAAAACGATTGAGGATCCCGCCGGACGCTGGATAGTGCGGGAACCGGAAGCAACTATGGATCAGAGCGCCCGGGACAAGATTCTCGCTATCACTGACTTATGCACTCTGCCGCAGACCCTCGTTGAGGTCTTGCGGGTCACCGAGTCTGCCAACGCCTCCGCACACGATCTAAGCCGCATCATTCTTCGGGATGCACCCATCACTGCACGCCTCTTGCACATGGCCAATTCGGCACTCTACGGACGCTCGGGGAAAGTGAATACGGTGCAACAGGCGGTGGTCCTCCTCGGATTCCGGGCCGTCAAGTCGGTCGTGCTGTCCACGTCCGTGTATGACGTGGTCGGCAGGGATGCGGTTGGATCCGCCTTCGATTTGACCGAGTTCTGGCGGCATTCATTGGAGACAGCGGCAACCGCGCAGCTCTTTGCAGCCAAGATCGGCTACCAGCCCCAGGAAGAGGCTTTTGTCGCTGGTTTGCTCCACGACATCGGCCTGATGCTGATGGCGCGCGCCTTCGGGCCTGCCTACGCCGGGCTGATCGCGCGCCCTATGGCGGCGGCAGACTGGACGGACGCAGAAAGAGAAACCTTCGGCATCGACCACACCCAGGCAGGCACACTCCTATTCAGTTCATGGAACCTGCCGCCACAAATTGTCGAGGTTGTGGCGCATCATCACGACATTCTTGTCGGATCAACCGGACCGGCCTTTGAGAAACTGACACTCCTGGTTTCGCTTGCTGATCGGATCGGACGCCACGGGGTGGAACAGCAATCGGCGCTGACCCGCGGACGCGTGGAGGAGAAGCACAAAGTTCTGGCCGCCCTGGGAATGGGCCCGATGGATTTGAAGAATGTCGATGCGTGGGTGGCCGACAATTTGACATCAATCGCCGGGCATCTGGACATTGAAATCGGCGCGCCGCTGGAGATCCTGAGCCACGCCAATCAGCGGCTTCATGAGTTGTACCTCGAGATGGAACATCTGCTCATCAATGCGCCGACGGGAAAGAAGGAAGAACTTGCGCGTGAACTACTCGACGCCATCTGTGCCACCTTCTCGCACCACATCAACAACGCGACCACCACCATCCTGGGGCACTCGCAGTTGATGGAACTGGCCGTGCAAAAAGGCAAGATCAGCGATCCTGACGGACGGCTGGTTGAATCGATGGGCACGATCCAGAACGCCGTCGCCGTCATCTCTGCCGTTCTCAATGAGTTGAAAAACACGACTTGTGTTGACATTGTCCCCTACCACGACCGCGCCAATATCCTCAACATCGACGATCGCGTGAAACAGCGTCTGGCCACGCAACGGCTGTAAATGTCCTGTCTGATCAGCCGGAAGTCTCCGCCTCGCGTGTGCCACTGACTTCAGGGCGTGTTGAAAAACCCCCGCGTACCACGACTCAGGGCCACAGATACCGCGAGATTGCTTCGTCACCATCCCGCCTTCGGCGGGATAGTGCCTCGCAACGACCGCTGAGACATGCGATTCCGAACGCTCTCATTGCGAGGCGCGGCTTTTTGCGCCGAAGCAATCTCATCGGTTCCGCACTCCGATTTGACCGCCGAGGCTTTTTCAACACGCCCCAAAGTCAGTGGCACATGCTTTGGCCACCCCCTGGCTGTACGTGGGTGAATGCGCTCTGGTCGGCTATCCACACCGTTGCAATCGGAACTGATCCGGATTATACTGGCACCAATGAACCGGGCGAATCAAGCACAGCCTCACGCCAGCTCCATTCCCAGCCTCATCGGAAACGTCGCCCTGAGACGCCCCGAGTCGCCTGCTCTGTGGCACTGGATTGACGGCCGTTTTCAGTCGCTGACATATGGGGCACTGCTTGCGACCGCCGCTGAAATCGGCAGGCGGCTGACGGCACTTGGTGCAGGCAGTGACCGCCGGATCGCTGTTGCCGTGACCGATCGCTTTTCCTGGGGCGTAACTTACCTCGGCGCCTTGTTCAGCGGAGCAGCCGCCGTTCCGATTGACCCGAATCTGAAACCGGGTGAGATCGCCATGATCCTCACCGACGCCGATGTTTCGCTCGTAATCCATGACGGGAAGATTGACATCGGCGAGTGGAAATCGAAGCCGGCGGCGGTTCCGCTGGAGAATATCTGGCCGGAGTTCCAGGACACGAACGACCAGTCACCGCCGGACATTCCCAACATTGACCCCGAATCACTGGCGTCGATCATCTTTTCATCGGGGACCACGGGCAGGAGCAAGGGAGTCATGCTCTCGCATGGTAATCTGGTTGCTGACATTCTCGGCATCCAGGCCATGGGACTGTGCTGTGAAACCGACACGCTTCTGTCGATTCTGCCGATTCATCACGCCTTCGAGTGCACCGCCGGATTCCTCTATCCGCTATCAATCGGCGCGCAGGTGGCGTATGCACGGAGTTTGAAATCTCACGAGATTCTCGCTGATCTGAAATCGACAAGAGCGACGGTCATCCTCGCGGTGCCACTGTTGTTCGATAACATCGTCAACTCGATCAAGCGTGGCATAGCCGACGCGCCGTCCCCCCGCCGGAGGTTGATTTCAATTCTCATGTCGGCGGCAATTCTGGGACGACGGCTGGGCTGGCGCAACGCGGGCCGTCTCTTTCTTGCTCCCCTGCGGCGGAAGGCAGGACTGGAGTCCATCAGGATTCTCGTTTCAGGTGGCGCAGCGCTCCCGCCACCGGTCGCAGAGTTCTGCGACACAATCGGACTCCCACTGGTGCAGGGCTACGGCCTGACCGAGACTTCTCCGGTGGTTGCCGTCAACCGGCCGGGGCAGCACCGTTACGACACAGTCGGTCCCCCGATTCCGCATGTTCAGGTCAAGATCGCCAACCCTCACCCCGATGGCATCGGCGAGATCGCTGTCTCTGGTCCCATCGTGATGAAGGGATACTGGAAGCGCCCGGAGGAGACCGCCAAAGTGATGACGGATGGATGGCTGCTGACCGGTG
>JAGVEK010000225.1 GCA_020058315.1 Candidatus Zixiibacteriota bacterium | reverse complement strand
CGCACGAACTCCACCGTCGATCTCGGCGGCGCCCTGTTCGTGTACCATTACTCTGGTCTGACAGTTGGCGAGCCTGCCCTTGCGGCCGGCACCAACCTGCAGGTCAAGTCGCGCGCCAGCAATGGTGAGCTGCGCATCCTGGTTTACGGAAACGCCTCGGGCGCTCGTGTCCAGTCCGGCCTCAACAACCTCCTGACCGTTCCGGTCTCCGGCAACGGCACCATCGAGCTTGCTGAGTCGCAGGTTTCGGATGCTAATGGCGCTCTGCTGACGGTGAACGCGGCCGCGAAAGCGACCCCGAGCACCTACGCCCTTCTGCAGAACTACCCGAACCCGTTCAACGCGGGCACGGTGATTCAGTTCAGCTTGAAGGATCAGGCCGACTGGAACCTCTCCATCTACAACATCGCTGGTCAGGTCGTTCGCACCTTCGAGGGCAGCGGCCAGGGCAACGTGAGTGTGGCATGGAATGGTACCGCGCAGAGTGGATCCCCGGTTGCCAGCGGTATGTACTTCTACCGCCTCAGCACCCAGGACTTCACTGCGACCAAGAAGATGGTCTTGATGAAGTAAAGGCTCTCTTCACGCAATCCCGTCCCGTCCTCTTGGACGGGACGGGATTTGCAAACCAGAAACCCGAAGCACCGACGGAACGGTGCGCCAGACCGACGAGAGGAGGAGAAAAAGCCTGCAAGATTGCGAATGATGTGAAAGCGTCCTGCCAGGATATCGCAGAGCAGGAGCGAATGCAGATCGAAGTTGATATGTCCCTGGTGTTACTGATCATCCCCGCCCGATACGCCCACCCGTGGGCGCATGAAGTATTCGCGACGGGGTTTTTTGTTGATAGTAAGGATGAACTGTGAAGAATGTAGATCGCAGCAAGCGTGAGTTCGCCCTCCCTTCCATCAAAACCGTCAGCCCTTGGGGTGACGTGCCCACGCGTGCCGCGAATTGTGTGATGGATATCCCAGGTCTGCGGACCCTGATTCGTCACTCCCGCGAAAGCGGTCCGCCGCGGCGGACAGATGCGCGGCAGAGACTGATTCCCGTATCGAAGAAACAGACGATGACCAACCCCACAACCCCCGCTATGAAAGGACGGTGATCGACAACGGCGCGGACTACCCTTCCGCTTTGCCCTGCGTAGCTTCAGCGAAGCAGGGTCGGTGTACCTGATCGGGGACAGAACCCCCCGGCAGGCCACCTTTACCGCAACCCGCTACGGCGGGGCCGCAATGCTCTTACTGCGAACGGTTTGAACGCCGCCCGTCATTGAGGATGGGCACCATGTTTGCGTTTTGACCACAGTGTCTGGGGATGGGTTGCTCGGATGCGCCCCTCCCGCGTAGTCCGCCTGAGGCGGACAAGTTGTTGGCCGCCAAGCAGTGTGCGGTGGCCAGCGGCGAAAGGTGCGGTGCGGAAACAGGTGGAGCCATCGGCAGGTACAGACGAATGGTGGCCGCGACGAAGTCGAAAGTATGCAAGACCTTGCAGGCATATTAACCGTCCCGAAAGGGGGCTTCTCAATGAGGTCCATGAAACTGAATGCAAAGCGACTCTGCCAGAGTCACACACAAGGCCTGAGCCGTGTCGTCCTGATTCTCGCGGTCATCGTGGCTGCCACCATGCTGATGCCGACTGGCTCTGCATGGGCCCAGACTCCATCCACACTCGACACGCTGCGTTTCATCAACGTGTTGAGCGCGCATCCCGGCGACACGATCGACGTCGATTTGTACGTCAGGAATGTGGACACACTCGGTGGCATCACCCTGCGAGTGCGATTCAACCCGGCGCTCATCTCGCCGCTGACGGACACCACGATTACTGGTGTCGACACCGCGATCGCTGTTGAGAATCCCCAACGGATCCGTGGAGCGGGGTTTGAGCAGTGGGGCGCAAATGTCGTAGCCTCCGGGGTCATGACCTTTCTCGCCACTGATTTCGATGGGCTCAACCCCCCGCCTCCTGATCTGTTCCTCCCTGGGGCCGGCATTACAGCTCGCTTCCGTTGGCTTGTGAGGTCGTCGGCGACTCCGCAATCCGCGGCGATTACCTTTGAGAACGACCCCACGTACCCATCCTCCTTCAACACCATCGTGGATGTTCGAGGGCTGATCTTCAAACGCCCCGTTTTGACGAACGGAACCATCACGATCACGACCGACGGGGGAAATAATCCGCCGTCGATCACCAACTGTCCGCAACCCGTGTCAGTCTCGGCCGGCCAATTGGTGCAGTTCAGCGTCAATGCGACCGATCCTGACGGGAACACTCTGTCGTTGCAGGCCACGAATACTCCGAGCGGCGGATCCTTCTCTCCGTCGAACCCGGTTGTCGGTACCGCCTCGGTTACCGGCACTTTCTCATGGGTTCCCTCGATCTCACAGACCGGGAATTTCACCGTGAGCTTCAGTGCCACCGACTCGCCCGGCGGGCTGACGAGCAGTTTCTGCAATGTCGCGATCACCGTGACAGCGGCCACGGGCAATGTGGCCCCGGTGGTGATCTGTCCCTCGTCGACCAGCTTCACGGTTGACCAGGGGCAGGAGGTCCAATTCGCGATTAGTGCCTCCGATGCGAATAACGATCCCATCCAGATGTACCCAATCAACCCGCCGAGCGGTTCGGCGATGCTCCCTTCGAATCCGGTGACGGGGATCGGGACTGCCTCCGGAACGTTCAAGTGGACCCCGTCTTTCACTCAAGCCGGCATCTTCTCGGTCGGCTTTCAGGCGAAGGACACCGCGAACAATCTGAGCAGCATCTGTAACGTGACCATCACGGTCAATCAAGTTCAGGTGGATCGTTTGTTTTCGACCTCCGCTCCGGGACAGACCCCGCAAGGCGGTGTCCCCGGGACCAGCAACGTGGTCATTCCGGTCAATTTCTTGAATGTGAAGGCATCGTACGGTGTGCAGTTCGACTTTGTTTACGATGCCACAATCTTTACCCCCAGTGCCATCCAAACAAGCGACCGCTTACTCGGGTTTACTG
>JAGVEK010000273.1 GCA_020058315.1 Candidatus Zixiibacteriota bacterium | reverse complement strand
TCCCTGACTTCGCAAGACTCGTCCAGCAGTGGGGCGGCGTCAGAATCGTTTATAGAAAAGACCTCACCGACTCCCCCGCGTACCGTCTGAATCACGAGGAAGTGATCAAGGCGTTCGAAGAGGGAATCTCCTTCATCGAGCGATTGAGCCCCATCGAAGCGATCCGCGGCCAGTTTGGCGGCCTCGATGGCGTGATTTTTGAGCAGTACGCAAAGGAGAATGGCCGCTGGAAGGTCAGCGACAAGACAGAGAGCCTGCCTGCCCGCTCTCTCTTGGTCGCCGCCGGGACAAGCCCCAACGTGATATATGAACGAGAGTACCCGGGAACGTTTGAACTCGATGAGCGGGGGCAATTCTTCCAGCCTCATCGGGAGATCTCGAACGGCGGTGGCGAACTGCGATTCGAGAAGGGTACAACCAAGGAACCGGGCTTCTTCACTTCTTATCACCGCAATGGCAGGCACATCACCTTCTATGGCGATAACCATCCCAAGTACGCCGGAAACGTCGTCAAGGCCATGGCGTCGGCCAAGGACGGATTCCCCCATGTGGTCTCGCTCTTTGCCCATGACCTGGCGAACCTCGATCCGGCGCAGCAACCTCAGCGCGATCACCGCTGGCGGTCGCTGGTCGAGGAACTTGATGACAGTCTTCTCCCCCGCGTGGAGCGCGTTGAACGGCTGACGCCCACAATCGTCGATGTCATTGTGCGCGCGCCCAAAGCGGCCAGGCAGTTCCGCCCAGGGCAGTTCTTCCGGCTTCAGAATTTCGAGACCCTCGCGCCGGTGGTTGACGGCACGCGTCTGAACATGGAAGGCATCGCCCTGACAGGTGCATGGGTCGATCAGGAGAAAGGCGTGCTGTCACTGATTGTGCTCGAGATGGGCGTTTCCTCACGTCTCTGCGCATACTTGCAGCCCGGCGAGCCGGTTGTCGTCATGGGTCCTACGGGGACTCCGACAACGATTCCCACTGGGGAGACGGTCCTGCTGGCCGGAGGCGGACTCGGCAACGCCGTCCTCTTCTCAATCGCGCAGGCAATGAAGTCGAATGGCAACCGGGTCATTTACTTTGCCGGTTACAGGAAGGGCCTGGATCTTTTCAAACAGGATGACGTGGAACGCGGGACGGACGTTGTCGTATGGGCGACCGACATCGAGCCGGGAATCGCACCGCGCCGGACGCAGGATCGTTCATTTGTCGGCAATATCGTTGAAGCGATGAACGCGTATGGAAGAGGACGGCTCGGGATACCGGCGATCAAATTCGCTGAAGTAGGCCGGATCGTTGCGATTGGCTCCGACCGCATGATGAATGCCGTGCGCGAGGCTCGTCATGGCGTGCTGGCCGATTTGATCCCTCAGGCACACGTCGCCATCGGATCGATCAATTCGACCATGCAGTGCATGTTGAAGGAAATCTGCGCCCAGTGCCTGCAGATGCATGTCGATCCGTTGACCGGCGAGCCCACTGGCCCAGTTTTCTCCTGCTTCAACCAGGATCAACCTCTCGATCAGGTCGATTTCATGAACCTGAACGAGCGTCTCAAGACCAATTCGGCGCTGGAGCATGTCGCCAATCGGTGGCTGACCCATCTTCTGGCCAAGCAGCCGCTTCCGCATGTCTGACATAGAGGTGTGGACAGAGCGGCCGGTACGGCGTTGATTGTCATCGCGCGCCGCACAGAGTTCAATCGCGCGACGCTGCCACTGAATTGGATATCTCATGACCGTTCGTCTCGGCATCGACATCGGCGCGACTTCCATCAAGTACGGAGTCATTGACAACGAAGGGCGCATTCTGTTCGCCGACCGCGCTCCCACACGTGGCGCCGATGGTCAGAAGGCGGTCTTGGATGGCATTGTCGCGTGCGCGCGCCGCATGGTCGAATGGTGTTCGAACGCTGGACACGCACCCGAAACCGTCGGCATCGGCTCTCCAGGCACCATCAACCCGCACACTCGCCGGGTCCAGCCGCCCACACCCAACCTGAAGGCGATCATCGGCATCGATCTCGCGGGGCTGGTCCGGAGTGCCCTTGGGCTGCCGACGGTCATCGATAACGATGCCAACTGCGCCGCGTGGGCGGAGCATCGGTTTGGCGCCGGACGAGGAATCGACAACTTGATTTGTCTGACCGTCGGCTCAGGGATTGGCAGCGGCTTCATCGTCGACGGCAGAATCTTTAGCGGGCACTCTGGGTCCGGGGCCGAATTGGGACATGTTTCAATCGACTGGCAGGGAGGCTCTTGCCCCTGTGGCAGCCGGGGTTGCCTTGAGAACTATACTTCCGCGATCGCTCTGATGCGCCGGGCCAGCGAAGCGGCTAACCGAGAACCATCCAGTGAATTGAGCAAGTTGCGAGATGGGCCGGGTGGGTCGGTCTCAATCGCCGGGTTGTTCGACGCCGCGCACGCGGGAGACCGAACGGCGCGGAGCATCTTAGACGAGGCGGCTCTCCAATTCGCAATTGGCGTCCTTGGCGCGATCAATCTGTTTGATCCCGAGGCGATCATCATCGGCGGCGGAGTCGCGGATGCCGATTCTCAGGGCCTCTGGCTCACCGCCATCCGTGACAATATCCATCGCCACGCCTTTTCCGTTTCCGGCAAGTCAATTCCGGTCGGGAAGGCCGCGCTCGGTAACGACGCCGGTTTCATCGGGGCAGCGGCGCTTCCTCAAGAATGATTCTCCCCGTTCAGGCAAGGGGCTTTCAGCCCCTTGGGTTCCGCTCGGAATCCTCGCCCGTCCCGTCTGTTACGCGCACTTTGAAAAAATGGGTTGAACCAGCCCGGCAGGAAGTCGTATATCCCCGGTGCACCGGCCTGAAGAATCCGGTGCCGCGAGCCCCCGTGGTGCAAAGGATAACACACCAGCCTCCGGAGCTGGGAATCCAGGTTCAATTCCTGGCGGGGGTAGTAGATAAGTCCACGATTACTGTTCTCTTGCTGGTGATTGCGCCACGCTCACAAGCGCACTGATGTACGCTCCGTTAAGAATCTGACGGTCGTAGTTGCGAGTCGCGGTGCGCAGGCCGTTTTGTCCCAGCCGTTTCCTCCGGACAGGATCCGTTCGAAGTGCTTCGATGGCCTCAGCCATCTGTTGCGGATTCTCAGGTTCGACTACGATTCCCGCATCAGAATCCCGGATGATACCGGCGGCCTCACCTTCGACGGACAGGATGACAGGAACACCAGCCGCCATTGCTTCGTAGGTCTTT
>JAGVEK010000006.1 GCA_020058315.1 Candidatus Zixiibacteriota bacterium | reverse complement strand
GAATACTTACAGCAAGATCAGGTTATCTGCCTTTGGCTTGTTCCCACCAACACCATCAAGGACCAAACCCTACTCGCACTCCGGAATCCAGAACATCCCTACCGGCAGGCAATAAATGACACATTCAGGGGAAACGTAACGATCATGGATCTGTCTGAGGCTCTGTCAATCCAGCGAAGCACAATCGAAGGTGACACCTGCATAATCGTTACTACAATCGCCGCTCTGCGCAAAGAGGACACCGAAGGGCGGAAGGTTTATGAACCCGCTGGCGCCCTGCAACACCACTTTACCGGCCTTCCTGCGGGCGTGGAGGCTCGCCTAGAGAAGGACGATAACGGGATTATCGCCTACTCCCTGGCCAACGTGCTGCGAATGTGGGAACCGGTCGTAATCGTTGATGAAGCGCATAATGCGCGAACAGACCTCTCTTTTGTAACACTTGAACGCTTCGGGCCTTCCTGTGTCATCGAGTTCACGGCAACTCCCCAGCTTGAGAATGACCCCGCGAACAACAAGCATGCGAACAACGTGATAGCCCAGAGTTCCGCTGCGCAGTTGAAAGCCGAGCAGATGATAAAGCTTCCGATCAAGCTTGAGACGAAACCAGACTGGCACGCGGTTCTTGAGGATACAGTGAAAAAGCAAAAGGAGCTCGAGGAAATAGCTTTGCTTGAGGAAGCCGCGACCGGCGAGTACATCCGGCCGATAGCACTCATACAGGCGCAGCCCCGGTACCAGGGCCAGGACAGGATCACCGTTGAGGTGGTGAAGCAGGCTCTCCTGGAGGAATGCAAGGTCCCGGTTGATCAGGTCGCCGTAGTTACAGGCGAGTATCACGAAATAAAGGACGTAGATCTCTTCGCCAAAGACTGCTCAATCCGGTTCATCATCACCCAGAAAGCTCTTGCCGAAGGGTGGGATTGTTCTTTTGCCTATGTTTTCTGTAGCGTTGCTGATGTTCGTTCCACAAGAGAGGTCCAACAGCTTCTGGGCCGCGTCCTGAGGCTACCCAGGGCCACCAGCAAACAGCACGAAGAGCTGAATAAAGCTTATGCAATCGTGAGCTCACCTGAGTTCAGGGATACAGTAGTGAATCTGGCTGATGTCCTTGTCGAAAACGGATTCGAGAGAATCGAAGCCAGCCGTTTCATAACTCCTACCGACCCACCTTTGCCCTTACCAGGCGCCATCGTAAGAGCAAATCGAAGAAGGGGAATTGTTCCAGAACAACCCGACCTGTCCGTGTTGGATGAAACACTCCGAGAGCGCATCAACTATTACGAGGCAACCGGGGAATTGGAGATACTTGACGACTTGTCTGAAGAGGATCAGCAGGTCCTCGAAAAGTGCTTCAAGAGTGACCTAGGCAGGCAGGCGGTACAAGAGATCATCACATCTGCACCAGGCAGTGGCGTTCTCATTAGTGAAGGGCCTGCTCCTTTTAGAATTCCCGCTATGGGCATCCGGGTCGATGGCCAGCTAGTTTTGTTCGAGGAAAATCATTTCCTGGATGCGGCATGGAACGTGGCAGATTGCGACACAACCCTTGGAGAAAAGGAGTTCTCCTCCCAGGTGATAAGCGGAGCTGAGGGCGAAGTTGACGTTACGGCCAACGGTAAAGTATCTCACCGGTTTGTTGATGCCATAAGAACACAGTTATCTTTGCTGCGGGCAGAGAGCGGCTGGACTACTGCCGAACTGGCAAACTGGCTTGACAGAAACATCCCTCACCCCGATATCCCACGAGAACAGTCTTCCTTGTTCATCTACCGGGTCATAGACAAGCTGGTTGCCGCCCGAGGCGTCACAGTGGACCAGCTGGCAAAAGAAAAGTACAGGCTGCGAGACGCTGTCGCCGCGCTCATCAATAACCACCGGCAGGAAATGCGGCGCAACGGCTATCAGAGAGCATTATTCGGCCCGGGACTTGAAAACATCCTGACGAGCCCCGACATCGCCATTGTCATTGACGCTGATAACTATGCGCCGTCCAGGTACTACCAGGGTGGATATGAGTTCCAGAAACATGCGTTTACTAAGCCGGGCAACCTTGAGGCCCAAGGAGAGCAGTTCGAGTGCGCAAGACTCCTCGACGAACTCCCGCAGGTAAAACGGTGGCTACGAAACCTTGAGAGACAACCCCAATCTGCTTTCTGGCTTCAGACATCGACGGACAAGTTCTACCCTGATTTTCTCGCAGAACTTATTGACGGCCGTTTTCTTGTCGTTGAATACAAGGGGCACCATCTCTGGGACACCCCAGATTCCGAAGAGAAAAGAGCCCTGGGAAACCTATGGGCGGCCCAGAGCGACGGGCAGTGTCTGTTTATCATGCCTGATGGACCTGATTGGCCAGCCCTAAGAAAGATAATTGAGGACTAATATTACTTCGGATTGCCTGATTGAGAGATGAGCAACCAGGAGGCAGTTCTTGAGCGAAAGAAAACGACTTCCGATGGAAGATAACGTCCATTTCCAAGACTACTGGGTGGCTTCGGCCACCTAATTTCCGTCAGCGCCCGTCGAAGTAGCCCCCGATCGGAATTTCCAGGCCAAGACTTGTCTTTCCCGTCCGCCTCATGGTCTTCCCCAGACATAACTTGTCATTAGTCGCGCCCTCGCAGGTTGTGCATGCCTGAAGGGCCTGGAACTGAATTCCCCAACAACCGTCGCCGGTCATACCTCGGGGGAAGTGCTGGTCGAAGTATACCAGGTGGGCATGGTGCGCAACGCTAGAAGGGCTGGCTAGCGGCCGCGGCAAATACCGGGCAATCGTCTGCCCAGGGAGAGTTTGCCCATGCATAAGGGGAATCGTCTGCATAGGG
>JAGVEK010000412.1 GCA_020058315.1 Candidatus Zixiibacteriota bacterium | reverse complement strand
CCGCATGGTTTGTCTCCCTCCTTCTTCCGATTTACATTGCATTCGTCTATCCTACTTCAGGGTGAGCCGCACCCAGTGATCCGTGGTGTCCGGCGACGCATCCGCTGACAGCCGCTTCTCGGGACGCTTGAGATGAAAGTAGAGCGCGACCTCCCGTCCGAGTTGCGACCGGTCCAGTTGGAATTCGAAGGCCTCCGGCTCGATGACACGCTGCTTGCCATCCTCATAGACCACGCAGACGGGATTCGCCGCCCACCATTGATTGTGACCCCACGCCGTGTCGGACCACTTACTCTCTCGAAACACGCTCTCGCTGAGAGACGATGACACATGGAGCATTCGAATGTCGTCGCGGCACTTCACATGGAGGTCCAGGCCGGTGTGGTGTGGTCCTTTGAACACGATCGCCAAGAAGAGGCTCGATGAGTCTTTCTGCGCCCGAAGCTCAGTTTGTTCGTCGAGTGGAACAGTGATTGCAGACTGCCATTCGCCCTTACCCAGGAGGCCATTCACAAGCACGTAGTGGCCGTCAGGAACAGCAATCGGCGCCAGGGCGGCTGCGATCAGTAATGGCAAGATCATCGTCAGGCTCCTTTGCCGGGTCCCCGCGTCAGGCAGCGGCGCCCGCTACGGCGCACTCCAATTGCGCATGAAGTTGTCGCCAAGATCAAAGATAAAGTCCTTCACGAGAAAGACCTTGCCGCGTTTGATATTGACGACCGTCACGCCACTGTTTTGGCCGACTCGTCCATCCCGGTTGGTAAGTTGGATATTCCAATGCACGGCGACCACATTGGTACCGGCAAGGTCGAAGATGTTGCGGACGCAGATGTCTTGAATGTCGAATCTGATTCCCGGAAACTGCTCGAAGAAATGGCGGAACCAGCCTTCGACGGCGCTCTTGCCCTGAAAGGTCCCACTTTCCGGTATCTCGCCCGGATAGACAAACACTCCGTCATCCCGCCAAGCCTTCATGAACTCTGGCAGATCATGCCGGTTCAGCGCATCGAAAGCGTCGGCCAGCGCTTTCCTGGCCACGATTGCTCCGATCATACGCCCCTCCTTTCGAGGTTTCATCCACAAGCGCCCCACCCGGCTCCAATGCCCGGGACAGTCGCCGCCTGCCGTGGCCGGGGTCGCCACCACGGAGAAACTAACAGACCGGCCAGCGCCTATGAAACAAAATCGTTCACGGCGAAAAGCCAGGTGTGTATCCCACGGCTGTGGCGTGCTGAAGAATTCGGTGCCACGTATGGGTGCCACGGACAAGCAGATTCTCCGGCTCTTTGGAGAATATGCTTGTCCGTGTCTTTTTCTCGCAATCCGAAGAAAGACAAGGAAGACCAGGCGGGTGGCCGTGACGTTGATAGGTGACTGGCAGACGCATGGTGCTGATTCCTCGCCGGCAAGATATACCGCTTCATCGGTGCGGGACAATCACTCGTTGACTTGATTGCCGCTTCTTCCGGGAAGCAGTTGGACGAAACCAAATCTCAATGTCGGCCTTCGGCCGTCCGCGATCGGAGATCGCGGCCACACTTCGCGGTTACGCCCCCGTGGCGCGGGCCATTCTTACGGCTACCGACCTGTCACAGACTGCCCCCCGCACCAATGCGGGATTTGTCTTTGGCGACGCGAAGACATACATTCCGCGCCATGCCCATCCAAGAGGAGGTCAGCATGAGACGATGGTGGGTGGCGCTTGCCCTGGTCGCGGTGTATCTGGGCATTGGCGCCACAGTGGCAAAGGCCACAGAGAAGATTTTCCCATATGCGTACCAGCAGACGGTTCTGGACAATGGCCTGACGGTCATCCTCATCCCCATGGAGAGTCCGGGGATCGTGGCGTATTACAGCATCGTGCGCACCGGCAGCCGCGACGAATACGAGCCGGGCCATTCGGGATTCGCCCATTTCTTTGAGCACATGATGTTCCGCGGCACAAAGAAGTACCCCGGCCCGGTCTACGACAAGATGATGACTTCGATGGGCGCGGATGCGAATGCGTTCACATCGAGCGATATCACCTGCTACCATCTGGAGGTCACGACCGACGACCTGGAAAAAGTGATGGAGCTGGAGAGCGATCGGTTCCAGAATCTGTCATACGAGGAGGATGCATTCAAGACGGAAGCCGGCGCTGTCCGCGGCGAATACCTCAAGAGCCTCTCCAGTCCGGGATTCGTGCTCCGAGAGACCCTCCTGAACACGGCTTTCGACCGGCATACCTACAAGCACACGACCATCGGCTTCGGGCAGGATGTTGAGGCCATGCCGACGATGTATGAGTACAGCAAGTCGTTTTTCAACCGGTACTACCGGCCCGAGAACGTCGTGTTGCTGATCGTCGGCGATATCAAGCCCGACCCGACGCTGGCACTCGTGAAGAAATATTACAGTGCCTGGCAGAAAGGATACGTTCCTCCCCAGGTTCCGACAGAGCCGGAGCAGACGACCGCACGACACGCGGAGGCGTCCTTTCAAGGACGGACCCTGCCGATAATGGCCATAGCCTACAAGTCGCCCGGTTTTGATCCCGACAACATAACGCTTGCAGCCTGCCAGCTTCTGGGCGATCTGGCCTTCGGCGAAACCAGCGATATCTACAAGAAGCTGGTCTTAGAACAACAGCGTGTCCAGTATCTGAGACCCGGCTTTGGTCCCAGCCGCGACCCCGGTCTGATGAGTATTTACACCATGGTCAAAGACAGCGCGGACTTATCGGCGGTGGAAGAGGAGATATACCGGACAATCGAGCAATACCAGACGACACCACCCGACGAGGCCCGGCTGAAGGATGTGAAGAGCGCCATCCGTTACAGCTTCTTGATGGGGCTTGACACGCCGGGCCATGTGGCGGGCAACCTGAACTACCTGCTGGCCATTGGCGGCAGCATGGACGTGGTCGATCGGATGTACGCAGCGCTGGACCGGGTCACCGCCAAGGATGTGATGGACGCGGCCAAGACGGTTCTCGCCAAAGACAAACGGACCGTGGTCTTAGTGGAGGGACGGTAGTCATGCCCAGCAAGAAAAAGACTATCGCGCGGCTTCTCGTGGCCTGTGTCTGCGCCATCGGCTGGAGTCAAATGTCGTGGGGTGTCGGCACCATCGAACTGCCCGTCCCCACTGATCCGACCATCACGTTTCGAATCTGGTTCAAAGTGGGATCACAGAACGATCCAGCGGGAAAAGAGGGCCTGGCATCGCTCACGGCGGCCATGATCAGCAACGCCGGCACAATGCGTGATAGCTACGATCAGATCCTCAAGAAACTGTACCCGATGGCGGCATCATACGGTGCTGGAGTCGACAAGGAAATGACCGTGATCACCGGCCGCGTGCACCGGGACAACGTGAACGCTTTCACGGATCTTCTGACTGAGGCCATTCTCCATCCGGCATTCACCGCGGAAGATTTCCAGCGTCACAAGACCAACGTGACCAACTATCTCGACAAGACCCTGCGGTATTCCAATGATGAAGCATTCGGCAAAGAGATGCTGTACGACGCGATCTTTGCGAACACGCCGTATGGCCATCCGGACGCGGGGCTGCCGGGAAGCGTCCGGTCAATCACATTGGATGACGTCAAGAACTTCTACCACACGCATTACACGGCGGGCAATGTCGTGATCGGGATCGGCGGCAATTTCGACCCATCGCTGGTGAACCGCCTGAAGTCTGCGCTGGACGCGCTCCCGCCGGGGGTACCTGCGGCGGTGGCGAAGTCCTCGCCCAAACCGCCGGACGGTATCGAAGCCGTTCTGGTCGACAAGGAGACCAAGTCGACCGCGATCAGCATCGGCTTCCCGATCGATCTGCTGCGCGGCAACCGCGACTTCTACGCCCTCTGGATCGCCAATTCCTGGCTGGGCGAGCACCGCAATTCCTCCAGCCACCTCTACAATGTGATTCGCGAGAAGCGGGGAATGAATTACGGCGATTACTCGTATATCGAGTATTACCCCGCTGGGTGGGCCCGTCAATTTCCTGCCCCCAACGCACCGCGTCGCCAGCAGTTTTTTGAGATCTGGATCCGCCCGGTCCAAAACGAGGCCACACATTTCGCGCTTCGGGCGGCGATTCGGGAGTTGCAGGGGCTGATCGACAAGGGGATGTCAGCGGAGGATTTCGCCCTGACGCGGGGATTCCTCAAGAAGTACGTGCGGCATTACGCGCCCACGACTGATCTGCGTCTTGGCTACAAGATCGACGATGCATTCTACGGTATCCCGGACCATCTGCAAACCGCCGAGAAGATGTTCGATGCGCTGACACTGGATGACGTCAATCGTGCGATTAAGAAGTACCTCCAGACATCGAACATGAAAATCGCCATAATCACGAAGGACGCTCAAGCGCTCAAACAGGCGCTGGTCAGCGATGCCCCAAGCCCGATGACCTATGCGACCCCAAAGCCGCCCGAAGTGCTGGAAGAGGACAAGACAATCGCAGTCTATCCGTTGAAAATCCGTCCGGAGAAAGTCGTCGTCGTGCCGGTGGACAGCACATTCATGCGGTGAAGAATTCTCCAGAGCATTGCCAATCGGTCAGCGGGGCAAACCCCGCTGGCCGATTCTTTGTGTTGTTGGGTGCCTGCAGGAAGACGCCGTGTACATGCGCGGCCGCGAGTCAAGCCCGGTGCACGAATTGATGTCGAAGCAACCCGCCCACAGCTTAGGTCCCCCCTCCAACGCTCTCAGACTGCCGAACGGGTCCCAAGGAAGGCCCGTAAACGTACCCACAGCTCCACGCAAGTGCCTGGCGCAACACCACCAGCCTAACGAAGAGGGCTCGACTGAGCGGATCGGCAATTG
>JAGVEK010000551.1 GCA_020058315.1 Candidatus Zixiibacteriota bacterium | reverse complement strand
TGTGATCAACACGAATCGGATGCGCATCGGGGTGCACTCTCTTCTCTCTCCGTCTCGAAGAGCAATTACACAACTCTTGACACACTGCTTTGTTGCCAACGCTCTTGACTCTGATTGTCGGAATGCGTAGGTTTATCCGGCATTCGGATGCGTGCCCGTGCGACAGGATCGATTCATCGCCTGTGGGGGCACTTCTGACGGTTGCCAAATCGCACATGGATTGTGCCAGGTTCCAGTTCTGGATAACACATGCTCGTGTGCGTGTCGCGCGCCAATGATGGACAGAATTCAATCATCAAACCGTCGATCCAATATCTTTCGGCGAACGGAAGTGTACGTCAACATCGTTGGGCCGAGAACTCGCTGACCCAACAGAAGGAGGTCTCCATGAGTACTTGTAAACGCTTTGGAAAGGCGCGTCTGCATTTGGCCCTGACGTCAATTGTTTGCGTCTTGGCGCTCGCCGGAACCGCACAGGCGCAGACCGAATTCCATTGCCAATTCCCCCCGTTCGACACGACGGTGACATTGTGCGAGCCGGGCCAGGTCATGCTGCCGGTGATTTCGGACGGCACATGCCAGATGCTTTTCGGAGTGGGGCAATTGATTGATGGCTACTGGGTGTACTACGTGGATCACACGATCCGCGCATGCGTGGCGATTCGCTGCACCGACGCGGCAGGGAATGTTTGTGCCGACACATTCTGTGTGACCGTCCGGGTCGGCGAGCCTCCGGTGTGCAATGTCCCGCCGGACACAACGATTGAACAATGCGATCCCACTGAGGTTCGCCTGCCCGTCTCGGCGACCAACTCGACCGGGTGTACGATTGCTTCCGGCCCCGGTGCGCTGGTCGGTGGTTACTGGGTGTACACGCCAACCGGCAGCGGGACTGTGAGTGTTGTGATCAACTGTGGGAGTGCATGTGGCGCGGTCTGTGTGGACAGTTTCCACGTAACCTTCAACGTGAATCAGCCGCCGGTTTGCCACGTGCCCCCCGACACGGCATTCACCATTGAGTCTGTACCGTTCCAAATCTGTCTGCCGGTCTACGGGACTGATCCGGACAATGATCCCGTTACTTGCGAACAGATCAACGGTGCGGGGACCTTGTCGCAGGGGCAGTGGTGCTTTACGTGGAATACCCCCAAGGACACCTCCGTGCTCGTCAACATTCGCTGTATGGACAAGTGTGACACGTGCACCGGATCTTTCCGTGTCACGATCCTTTATAAGGAGAAGGTCCCCTGCCTGCCGTTGGTATGCAATGTGCCGAATGACACGATCATCCAGCAGTGCGTGGCGCAGGAAGTCCGGCTCCCGGTCAGCGCGAACAACGCGGCGATCTGT
Source organism: Candidatus Zixiibacteriota bacterium (assembly GCA_020058315.1). Lineage (GTDB taxonomy): Bacteria > Zixibacteria > MSB-5A5 > WJJR01 > WJJR01 > JACRMA01. The sequence goes on along the minus strand of JAGVEK010000551.1, from coordinate 2,705 downwards.
TCCATCCTGTCCGGACCCGGCCTGTTGAGCAACGGGTTCTGGGCCTACACACCGACGGGATCGGGCAAGGTATGCGTGGCTGTCCTATGCGCGGACACCTGCAACGCGGTCTGCGAGGATTCGTTCTGCGTGACTTTCGACCTGAACGTGCCGCCGGTTTCTTCATGTCCCCCCGCGGGAAGCGCAAGCGTCTGCCGGCGCGACACGGTCATCTGCTTCGGACCGTTTACCTGCAGCGATCCGGACGGGAACGGTGCGACCAGCAGTATCAGCTACGGGATTCTGTCGGGTAATACTGTCTGCTTCACGCCGGACACGGCCGGTTTGTACACGTTCAAGTTCACCTGCACCGACGCGTGTGGCGCGACCGGTGACTGCACAACGACGTACCGCGTGACGCGCGATGAGCCACCGAAGATCCAGTGTCTGCCTGACACAATTCAGGTGAGCATCGGAGACGGTTCGCCAGATGGCTGTTACTGCGGTATCTGCCACAGACATCATCATGAAGGCGACGGTCACCAATGCTTTGACCACAGCGGCGACCACCGGGACGATAGCTGTTCGCACGATGACACTTATCATCACGACTGCGACTCATCTTTCGCGGGCTGCGACACAGTGCGTGTCTCCTATGTGATCATTGATCTCGATGGTCCCGTACTGCATGTCAGCATTGCCAGTGTCACACTGGACGGAACGCCCGCGGTGCCCGCGAGCGCACCGGCGATCACCGACCAAGGCAGCTTCATCTGGCCGACCAACTGCCAGCCTGGACTTTGGTGCTTCCTGATTGTGGCATCCGACGGCTGCTCGGCGGATACGTGCCGGTTGTACGTCCGGGTGACTTCGACACCGCCGAAACAGGAGCGCTGCACTTTCACACAGGGCTTCTATGGAAACTGTAACGGCAAATTCGGGGGCCGTACGTCACTCGAGATTATGGACGCACTCATCACTGCTTCCAACCCGCTCGTGATCGGCGGACCGGGGCGGTCTGTGAAGTTCGCGAACGGTTCGGAGGCATGCATCGTCAGCCGTCTTCCGGCCGGTGGGACAGCAGCTGCCTTACCGAGTGGTCTCGGCAACGCCACGATTGGCTCCACAACCTGCCAGACCTCACCAGTGGCACTGCCCCTGAAGAACGACAGGTTCAAGAACGTTTTGCTCGGGCAGACAATCACGCTCGCGCTCAATGTTCGGTTTGATGGCGACCTCGGCAGCCTCGGACTCTGCCCGATCATGGTGACGGAGAGAAAAACCGATACGATCCCGTCGTCGGTGCTCAGCGCACTGACATCGCTCGGCCTTGGCAAGACAGTCGATGGATTGCTTACACTGGCCAATCGCGGGCTGGGCGGCCAGTCGACGGGCGGTGCGTCGTTGACCAACATTAACTGCGCGGTTGATGCGATCAATACCGGCTTTGATGAATGCGCACTGCTGATCTCTTGCGACGAGTTCGAATCGTCCTCACTGTCCAAGATCGTCTTTTCCGATCCAGTGCCGTCCGATTTCCGGCTCAACCAGAACTACCCCAACCCATTCAATGCGGGGACTGTCATCTCGTTCAATCTGAAAGGTGCCTCTGACTGGAACCTCGCGATCTACAACATCCTGGGTCAGGAAGTCCGGGGCTTCGATGGGCGTGGATCAAGTGGATCAGTGACAGTAACTTGGGAAGGGACGGATCAATCCGGGAACGCTCTCGGGTCAGGAATCTACTTCTATCGTCTGAGGACAGGCTCGTTCATGGCAACAAAGAAGATGCTTTTGCTGAGATAGGTACCGCGCGACCGGCGTGAGGGACGACCCCGGAGGATGGCATACTCCTCCGGGGTTCCTTATATACAGTTAGCTCGTGATTCTGCTGATCACCATTGCGATCGTTGCATAACTCGCAACCGCGTTTTGATGATATGACAGACCAGCCATCCTGATCACGCTACTCCTATTACAGAAGGGTCTCACCCGGGAGCCAGATGAATGGATCCATTGGGCCACATTTCGCAGACCGTTTCTCGTCGGCCCGCCAAACGGATTCAGAAACACGTTGCCTCAATGCCTCTTGCCCGTCACCGCGCGAAACAGCATCTCCTTGGGAACCAGCTGCTTCTTGAGCGTGGGCCCGGCCAGCGAGACCTTCAAGTCTTGGTCTCCTCCTGCCTGGAACATGCGGACGACAAGACGGTGGACACCCGCTTTCAGGGCAATTGCGCCAGCGACATCACCTGATCCGTGCAACCCGTCATTGTCGATCAGCAACGTATCGCCCACTGTCAGAGTGCTGCCGTCATCCGATGAGAGATAGAAATCATACATCCCGTCTGCCGGCACTTTCACGAACCCTGTCATTACCAACCCATACTTCTCTTTCCGAGCGAAGCCCGGTATGGCGATCGAATCGGCGACGAAAGCCTTCTGCACGCGCACCGTATCGAAGTTCGGCAGCTTGGACCAGTCGCCTTCGTAGTAAGCAGCATCAAGCCCCGGCTCGAGTTTGATGGCGCCTGTTGGCTCACGCGGAGCAAGCTTCCTGAATTCAGTCGATGAGACATATCTGTCGTCCGCACCGGCCAGAATGGCCCTGGCCCGCACTGTGGTAGTCTTCGCGATGATGAACGGACTATCATAGGCGGGCGAACTCGATGTAGGGTCGCTGCCATCCACGGTGTAATGGACAATCGCTTTGGGGATTGGACAAC
>JAGVEK010000243.1 GCA_020058315.1 Candidatus Zixiibacteriota bacterium | reverse complement strand
GGGGGGGAGATTACACTCCAAATATTAGTGTCGTTTGATGTAGGTCAAAATATATTCGGCTTCAAGGAAACTAACGATGCAATTAATAGGGTTTATTGGCGATTGGGCCTGCAGATGCAGCCGGCTTGAATTGCCACAGTTCCTTGCCTGGCGTATCTTCCGCCATGCGCGCGCAGTGACCGCGTCACCAGAATTTCCACGACCATTTCTTCTGCATTGTCTGTTCCACATGTTGCGCCCAGTCGGGCGACATGCCCTTCTCGAGGAAATAGGTCGCATAGCGACGATCGCTCCCAGCGATATGCTTGGTCAGCCAGACTTTGAGAAAATGCAACAGTTCGAAGGTGATGGTTGCCTCCCCCGAAGCCAACTTCTGTTGCAAGGCCACGACCTGCGCAACAAGGGCTTCGTGTTCGCCCTTGTGCTGCTCGAATTCCGGGTAATGAAGGATGCGCATCAAGCTCTCCTCCACGATGAAATGCACCCGCGTGTATTGGGCCAACTGGTCGAGGATTTCACTGCATGCAGCAGATCCGTGATGCGCCACCACTGCATCGTGCAGGCGGTTTAACAGCACAACCAACTCCTTGTGCTGCTCGTCGATCTCCTGAATGCCGACACTCAAGTCGTCCGACCAGTTAAACAGGTTCTCCATCGACCGCCCCTAATTTGAAGATATAAAGATACTGTTATCTTTTTATAGGATATCAACTTACGGCTGCTGATTTACTGACGAATGTCAACTTCGGTGTCGGAGGAATTCCCAAGAAGGTGACGCAGATCAACCTTTGTGCTTAAGTAATAGCCTTGCATCGTCAGAACCAAGGCATGGCCAATCTCCACCAGTATGGCTGCTATGCCGCGACTGCCATGTGGGCCAAGGCGCCAAGCCTTTCTATATCCTTCAAACAGATTTGCCGGCGGTCCGTAGTAATGAGCCCCTCTTCCTGGAATCGACTAAGAAGGCGACACACTGTCTCCTCTGCAATGCCGAGATAATTTCCTATATCCAGGCGCGACATGCTCAATCGGAATTGGGTACCCGAGTAATTCCGGCTGGAAAACCGCCTTGAAAGCCCGACCAGATATTCAGCAAGACGTTCTTCAGCACTTCGTTTCCCGAGCAGCAACATCTGTTCTTCGTCCTGCCGAATCTGCACGCTCATGATTCTCAGCATCTGGTACTGGATCGAGGGCATCTGCTGGACGATTTCGTCGAGACGACTTATCTCGACCTTGCAGACAGATATGGTTTCCAGTGCCCTAGCCTCCGAACTGTACTGACGGGAAGCAAGCGCGCTCAAACCAAGCAACTCGCCGGCGATATGAAAACCAGTAATCTGCACACGGCCGTCCTCTGTGCTGACATAGGTTTTTACCGAGCCACTCCGAATTGCATACAGGTAATCGAGCGGCTCTCCCGGTCGAAACAGGATTTCACCGCGTTTATATACGACCTTCCGCCTGACGATGCTTTCAAGCAGCGACAGGTCGGCTTGATTGAGACCCAGCGGCAGACAAAGCTGATAGATCCCGCAATTGTTGCAAGTGACCGGATCACAGGCCTGCTGCAGTACCGCGCAGGATTCTGAAAGACTCGGGCCTGGCACGGTCATCCCCGGTTCGACAGGCGACGAACCGGCGTCTGCGGTATCGCAAAGGCGGCGTCGGGCAATTCGGTCAATCGGTATTTCCCGCTCTTTACGGCCGTGGCGAGCATTTCCAGGGTCTGCTTGTGCAACAGTTGGACAATCTTGGTCTTGATCGGTTTCCATTTTGCATGCATAGGACAGGCAGTCTCGTCGCTGCATATTTTAAGTCCAATAACACAGTTCTCGGTCAAGTCAGGGCCCTCGACGAGCGTGAGGATCTGCATCAGATCGGTTTTTTCACAGCCTTCGCGCAAACAAAATCCCCCCTGTCGACCGCGGAAGGATTGGAGTAGGGTTCCCCGGCTCAAATTCTGCATGATCTTCGCCAAATAGGCCGGCGGCACATTGAGATGCTGAGCGACCGTGCGGTTGAGAACGGGTACCCCGCGTGGCTGGGTCGCAATATAGATCAATGCCTGGATGGCGTATTGGCTGGTGCGGGACAGAATCATGGGACAGAGTATGTAGTACGGTCGGTCTGGAGTTGATACCGTAACGGTTCCAAGCGTGGCATACGTCGGGAGCACATCCGCAGACAATGCCATCCTTGGAGGAAACTGTCTGGGATACAAAAAAAAGGGTGCGCAATGCGCACCCCCAACCCCAACAGAGAGCCTTTGAGCGCCGGCACGAAGCCATCGCTATAAAACCCAGTGGGATTATGGTTACTTGCCACTAGCCGCGTTTTGATCTGAGTCAACCAAGTTGCTCATTTAACTACGACCACTGCGTTTAACGCCGATAGATCCGGCGTTAGCCTCTTCTGAAGCGTCGCTTTCCGCCACGTCCGTTTTGTCGTCGTCCATCAGGATGCGATAGCCGGGGCCGTCGAGATCCTCGTACTGACCACTCTTCAATGACCACCAGAACAGGGCGGCGATGACGAAGACCAGCACAAGGGAAAGCGGAATCAGCAGATACAGGATATCCATTCGAGCCATTACTCCCGCTGCAAACGCAAGGCATTGAGCACCACCAGCAGCGAACTGGCCGACATGCCTATGCCGGCCATCCAGGGCGTCACCCATCCGGCCATGGCCAGCGGGATTGCCAAAAAATTGTAGGCGAATGCCCACACCAGATTCTGTTTCACGATGCGCAAGGTACGCCGCGCCAGCGCCAGCCCATGCGGCAGCGCCTGCAGGTCATTGCCGAGCAGTACCACGTCGGCACTGGCCCGCGCCAAATCGGCACCGCCACCCATGGCGATCGATACCTGCGCCTGAGCGAGCACCGGAGCATCATTGACCCCATCGCCGACCATGGCAACCGTTTCACCGGCGTCCTGCAGCGCCTTGAGCGCCGCATGCTTGTCCTCCGGCGAAAGTCCGCCGCGTACGTCCGCAATTCCCAGCGCAGCACCGATGCGCCCGGCCGCGGCTGGTGAGTCACCGCTGAAAATCGACAGGCTGATACCGGCCGCGGAGAGTTCTTCCACCATGGTGGATGCCTCGGGACGAAGGCTGTCGCTCAGGCGAAAAAACGCCTTCCAGCCTTCCGCATCGCCCAGCGCGATCACGGTATCGCCAGCGCCGACGATCGTCTCAACCTCGCGCGGGACTTCCCGGTCATGCAGAGTTGCGACGAACTCGGGGCGTCCCAGACGCCAGACGCTGCCCTCGATCCTCCCCTCGACTCCGGCGCCTGTGATGGCGCGCAGTCCATCCACCTCGATTCCCGCATCGACTGCGCCTACCGCCAGCGCCCGCGCAATGGGGTGCTCAGACCCGCGCTCAAGGGCGGCCGCCAGCGCCCGCGCTCGGCCGGAATCGCCCTGGATAGCCATCACCTCGACCAGTTCCATGCGCCCCACGGTCAGTGTGCCCGTCTTGTCGAAAACGAAGCGATCGGTCCTCGCCAGGG
>JAGVEK010000505.1 GCA_020058315.1 Candidatus Zixiibacteriota bacterium | reverse complement strand
GGGACGGGGCGGAATTACTACGCAGATAATGCAGGTTACTTCATGAGCGTCATCTTCTTGGTCGCCGTAAAGGCTTTCGTCTCAAGGCGATAGAAGTAGACACCGGAAGCAATCGCGTTACCGGTTTTGTCATTGCCATCCCAAGCCACTTGGACCTGACCCGCTCCGTTGCCGGAGAAGGACCGAACCGTCTGGCCGGTGATGTTGTACACGTTGAGCTTCCAATCCGCCTGATCCTTCAAGCTGAACTGAATCACAGTGCCAGCGTTGAAGGGGTTCGGATAGTTCTGCAACAGCGCATACTCGCTCGGTACGCCCCTGCTGAGATTCGTGCTCAACAAGGCACCCTGGGCATCAGCGATCTCAACACTGACCAGCTCGATAGTGCCTTCACCCGTTGTCGGGATCGACACGATCTCGTTGATACCAGCGTTGATTCTGGCACCCTTGGCGTCCATCGGCGGAGCGACCAAAACGCGAAGTTCACCACGATCTGCGTTCGACTTCACGACCATTTGCGAGGCCGCATTGCCGAGAACCGCATCGCCAACCGTCAGTCCGGAATAGCGGAATGTGAACACCGCGCCGCCCAGATCGACCGCCGAGTTGGTGGTCACGCTGACACGATTCGCGCCAACGTTGACAACCGCGTCCGCATGGTTCTGGTAGGGCGTCAGCTTCGGATTCTCGCCTGCCGGGAACGGAGAGGCGTCACCGGTGATGATACGAACCAGGTACACCAGGTCAGCCACTGTCAGCACGACACCGTCGTCGTTGATATCGGTGGCCAGAACCTGGACCGCACGCAGGGCCGGATCGGTCTCGAACTCACCGATGCCGTAGATGAAGTAACGGCTGAACAGGACCGCATCCGCGATCGAGTTCGCAACGCCGTCAAGGTTGATGTCGCCACGATCATCCGGCGGCTCATCGATGCAAATCCATCCATCGCAGAAATGAACGATCGGGATCAGGAAATGTCCCGGTTTCTCGTTCACGGCGCAGGCGGCGGTGTCGGTGCCGATCTCGACGAACGTGGTGTAACCGTCCTTCGATGAAAGCACGTTGTCACCGCAGTCCACTGTGTACCACGAGATGGGAATGCACTGGCCGATGAAATTACGGTCAGCGGTCACCGTGAAGCAAAGCTTCACAACCTGGCCCTCGAGACCGAATTCGCTGGCCAGCGGGTGGATCAGCGGACCGTTGTCGAGGTCGGCAATGGCGATGATACGGATCATCCCTGTCGGGCATCCGCCGCCATCGCAGTTACCATCAACCCCAGTACGGTACGTGAAGTACTCCCACTCCGCCAGGTCGCCCATGGCCACTGCCGGCTGCAAGAACGCGATCGCCGTCACGTCGTATGCCAGCAGCAGATCCAAACCACCCAGTGGGTAGTCCGGACCGATGGTGATGTACACACATGCGACCTGGCCGTTGAGGGCGTGGATCTGGTCAGAGGTACCGGCCGCATTCGTGATGCCCACGTAGAACGTGAACTCCAGCGTCACTGTGAAGCTGCAAGTCACTGTGGCGCAACCATCAGAAACCGCCAGAACGATTGTCCAGGTTCCAACTTCGGACGGAAGAGCGGCCGAAGTCAGCCACGAAAATGCACCGGTCGTCAGACCGATTGTCGGCGCATTGTGCGGCACCGCACCCGGGTCGCCATTCTTGGTGATCGAAACGACGCTGTAAGTCAGCGGGTCGCCGTTAATGTCAGCGCCAACCGCCGTGCCAGTAACCAGATCGCCAATGTTGAAGATCCCGTCGCCGCCGTCAATCAGTTGATTGTTGCAGAGATGGGCCGGATCGATCGGGCTCGGGCATACGAGCGTCGGATCGGTGTTCGTCACCGTGATGCTCACGGTCGACTGGCAGGTCTTCACGCCATCCGAAACCGTGTAAGTGACTACGTGTGGGCTGGTTGCAATGTCAGCGCACTTCGGGCTGAAGGTCAGTCTGCCCGTCGTTGGATTGATGGACAAAGTGCCAGCAACTGGAGGCACGACAGTGTTCAGCGTCCAGCCTAACGCGCCTGGGCAACCGTCGTCAGTTGCCGGAAGCAGGATCGACAGGGTACCGAGCCAATGAATGGTTTGGGCTGGAACCGTTGCGCAAACCGGGCCCTGCTGTGTCACCGTCACTTGGAAACTGCACGTGGCAAACTCGCCGCAAGGATCAGTCGCTTTGAACGTGATCGTATGCGGGCTGGTCACCACTTCGGGACATCCTGGATCCCAGCTGTACTTGTTGGTGCCAGGCGCAATCGAACCCGGCGAAGAAACCAACGAGTAGACAAGTCCGTCACAGGCATCCGGATCGGTCGCCATGAGCAGCTTGTCCACGATCGCTGATTGCCAATCCAGCGTGACGTTGGGATTGTCCCCGCACACCGGTTGCTGATCATCTAACGTCAATACGCCCTTGTTGAACGCATAGTCGACAGGGCAGCAACCACTTAAGAGTATTACTACACCCGCCGGCGCGAAAAAGGCCGTGTCGATATCGACTGTCCCAGTGCAAGCACTCGAAATTGGCACTGTGAGCGTGTAGATATTGCCCGCGCCCGCGGCAAGGCTGCCGCCGACTGCGTTCAATAGGAAATTCGCTCCGGGAACACCATTCTGGGCCAGCGTGAAGCCTGCAAGACGCGCTGTGGCGGCTGCGGCTGACACTGTCCCACCGGTGACCTTCAGTGGCAATCCGATACCATTGATCTCGTCGCCGTTGATCAGATTGATCCCGACGGTTGCGTTTGAGCAACGATTCACGTTTTTCGATTCAATGGTAATCGTGTTGTTTGGCTGGGCAAAGGCGAGACCAGTTGAGAGAAGCAGGGCCAGACCAACGCAGGCCAATACAGTCAGTTTATGCTTCATTCTCCTTTGCTCCTTCATTTTCAAAGTCAAACTCCTGTCTCATGTACTTCGAGACTTCTCCTGGCCTCCCGAGGGTCATTTCTTCCCGGCTCGCGCCGAAAATCAACCCAACCTGAGAGAGCGCAGAAGGTTAGCAGAAATCAACTACCGGAAATCTATTGTAAAGAAACTCCAAAACGTGGAGCACCCTTCGGGTCTAATCTTTCTCAGATCAAAACCAGCGGGCGATCAGTTATTGTGGCACAACCATTTAGTACAGCAAACTACTCAACGCAAGAGCTAAGGTACATCACCCGCCAAAAAAGTCAAGCGATTTTTGCAGATTTTTTCTGTATCTGGTGGCACGGGCATCCTGCCCGTGAGTCTGGGCTCCGGGGAACCCAAGCGAATGTGGCGCAAGGGCACCCTCGCCTGCGTTACGTGGGGTCGCAGTACGCAGGCGAGGGCGCCAGCGCCACATTACACAATGTGCAGCAATAGCAGAGCTGAATCGCAGCAATCACAGATTGAAACCCGTACTCCGCATCCAATCGTCACTGAGGAACTTCGACAAGTACCGCATTCCGGTGTCCGTCAGGATTGTAACGATATTCAACGGTCGGCTTTGTCCCTTCGCCCATTTCAGCAGACCCGCAACCGCCGATCCGGAAGACCCGCCAACTATCAACCCCTCCCGGCGGACCAAATCCCTGGCAACAGCAAAGGCTTCCTGGTCATCCGTCTGAATCACTTCATCGATGACGGATGCGTCCATCGCTCCACAAGGCACATCCGTGCCGATCCCCTCGACGTGATACCGTCCGGGCTTGATTAACTCATGGAATTTGATAAGGTTATAGAAAATAGACCCAATTGGATCGACCGCGATGACTCGGATTCGAGGATCACGCATCTTCAGGTATCGAGCAACCCCCGAAAGAGTCCCCCCGGTTCCGATCCCCGCCACCACCGCGTCAATCTCACCACCCATCTGCTCCCAAATCTCCGGTCCAGTGGTCTTGAAATGGCACTCGATGTTCTTTGGATTATGATACTGATCTACCAGGAATCCTGGCCGCTCCTTGGCCAGCCGTCGCGCGGTCTGGTAGTAGGAGTCCGAATGGTCGTGGGGTACATCTGTCGGGCAAATCACGACTTCCGATCCAAATGCTCGGATCAAATCGATCTTCTCCTGCGAGGTTTTGTCCGGAACCGCGAATAGTGTCCGGTACCCCTTGCACGTCCCCACCATTGCCACGGAGATGGCCGTGTTGCCGGAGGAGTTGTCGATCAGCAGATCCCCCGGTTTGATCACGCCGCTTTGCTCGGCGTCCTCGATAATGTACTTCGCCATCCGGTCCTTGATCGACCCGCTGGGACTAAGGAACTCCAGTTTGGCGAAGATGTTGTGTCCCAATTCCTTACCGACATGTCCCAAAGCCACGAGCGGTGTATTCCCAATCAACCCCAGGATTCCATCAGCGGAGGCCTTGACTGAACCAGAAGTACTGTGTGCTCCATCCAGTTGCGTCTTCATCGTTCCTCCAATAACACCCTTCTCTCAACTCACTCCCGCGTCTGAGCGGCTCTCGTGGAGTACAGAGCGCCTCGTGGTTGCGATGCTGCCGTCCCATCGGCAGCTACCCTCGCCACTACTCCAAAATAAACGTCGCGCCTTCCGCACGACCCTCCCGGGCGCAAAGCGCGACGGTTATGAGATCTCCTGTAACAGACCAATAACGACCGACATCTCCCCGCGGTCAGCGTTCATTAAAGACCCGCCGCCCATGGCTGTCAACGGAAAAAAGAAAATGCCTGAGGAACAGTAGGCGGCATTGACATCCGGGACCGCCAATCTCCTGATTGGCAGCGCGCCGATCAGGAGATCGGCGGTCCCGGGCGCAGCACCTTGTGAGGGATGGATGCCCCACGTTTCCTTTTGTCCGAAACCCATGGTGGCGTATATTGATCGCTTCATGGACGGGCAGGCATGCTAAAAGTCTTGGTGATCGGAGGCGGCGGACGTGAGCACGCACTGTGCTGGGCTTTGCGGTCCTCGCCGCAGGTCGAGAAGGTCTACTGCGCCCCCGGCAACGCGGGAATTGCTGAGATTGCCCGGCAGCTCGATATCAAGCCGGGCGACACCAAACGGCTCATCGAATTTGCCAAGCATGAGCAGATCGACCTCACGGTGGTCGGCCCCGAGG
>JAGVEK010000092.1 GCA_020058315.1 Candidatus Zixiibacteriota bacterium | reverse complement strand
CCGAAAGCCCGCGCTTGCTTGAGCAAGGTGAGCATCGGCGTCTTGGAGGGAGGGTTGGCGGTCGGCGGAAAGTAGCCGAAGATTTCGTCCATGTAAAGCAGGGCGCGCAGGCTGCTGGTCCCGGACTGGGCGCGCACCCATGTCAGGATTTCGTTCAGCAGCATGGTCACGAAGAACATGCGCTCGGCGTCCGACAGATGCGCGATGGAAAGGACGGCAATCCGCGGTTTGCCCTCCGGGGTGAAGAGCAACCGTTGCACGTCCATCGGCTCGCCTTCCATCCAGGCGGTAAAACCTGGCGAGGCGATCAGGTTGTTCAACGCCATGGCCAGGCCGAAGCGCTCCTTCGCCGGATAGAAGGACTCGAGGTCGAAGACGCCGACCTTCTCGAAAGGCGGCTTCAGTACCTCATTGACCAAAGCGGCAATGTCGAGGCTTCTTCCCGCGCGCCATTCGCGATCCAGGATTTTCGACAGCAGCATGTGCTCGCGGCTCTGCACAGGATCCGCGCGGATGCCCAACAGTTCCAGCAGCCCCGACACCGCGGACAGGATGCGATCCCGGAGCGCGCTCGCATCCTGCATGAACTCCGCGGTTGGCGCGGCGAAAGAACCCAGGATCTGCAGCGGCCGGCCGGACGTGTTGCCGGGCGTGTAGATCGCCAGGTCGACCGCGTCCTTGAACCGTCGGATGCGTTCGCCATCCTGGCCCGACTCGGCTAGTCCCTTCGCCCAAGTTTCTGCCGTCCGCGCGGCGAATTCGTCGAGCGACAGACCCTTGCGGGCAGCTTCCGCTTCGTCCACCCAGGGGCGGAAATCCTCCGGACGCAAGTCGGGAAACGCCAGCAACAGGTTGCCGAGATCGCCCTTGGGGTCGATCGCGATCGCGGGGATGCCGTCAATCCCGGCTTCCTCCAGCAGGGCCAAAGCCAGACCGGTCTTGCCGCTGCCGGTCATGCCCACGATCACTCCATGGGTTGTCAAATCCTTCGCGTCATAGAGCAGCAAATTATCGGTTTGCTGTCCCGCCTCCGAATCGAATTCCTTGCCCAGATAGAATGCACCGAGTTGTTCAAAGTCCTGCATTGCCGGCCCCCCTCCTTCGGGATCGTCTTCAGCGCGGCTCGCCGATCTTGCTCCCCACGATCATGATCTCCATTTCGTCCAGGTCGAGGGTCCTTCTCCCCCAGTTCCCGGCGGTTCCGCCCCACATGTCGAGCACCGACATGCCGGCGAGGCTGAAGAGCAGAAGGAGTTCCGTCGGCAGGAACGCCCGTTCCCGGACCTCAACGGCAGGCAGTCCTTTGCCCGGCGGGCATGCGGAGGACTCCACCATGGTCAGGGGGTCGAAGCGCCCCTCCGCGATGTCCTCATTCGTGCACCTGCGGAGCATGGCCGTAGCGTTGAGAACGGTGAGCAGGATCCTGGCCTGGGGTTTCAGGCTTCGGGAGATGTTGCGCAGGATGGACAGCGGCTGACCGATCGGATCGTCCCCCAGGCCAAGCAGCCCGAATCCCCCCTCGCACAGGCAAATCGCACAATCGTGCGGCTTGGGGATTGTGAACCGTGTCGCATCCGCATGGATCCAGTCCACATGCACGCCCGCCGCCATGGCCGCTTCCGCCGCCCTGGCGAGCATTCCCGAAGACAAATCGACCCCCGTCACGGCATATCCGCGCTTGGCCAATTCAATGGAGTGGCGCCCTGTCCCGCAGCCGACGTCAAGAATCGCATCGCCCGGCTGCAGCGACAACACTTCAAGCAGGAATTCCACCTCCCGGGCCGTATTTTTCGTGAATACATTCTCCTCGTAGATGGGTGCATGCGCGTCGAAGAACGCTTCCCATGTGCTCTTTGCTGTCATCACACCATACCTGCCTTCTGCCGATCCGCCGCGACGGCCGGGGGTTGCACGCGCGCACCCACGATCAACAACCATAGCATAAACGCCACCTCTCCGAAGAGGACGGGCGTGGCGATCGTGGAAGCCTTTTTGAGGTGTTGCGGAAACAGCAATCCGGTTGAGCTGATCGTTACATAGGCCAAGCCGTTGATGAACAGCCAGACGCCCAGGAGGCGAGGGAGAAAGGCCGATCGATACACAAGCAACCCGAGAGGCAGGAGCCAAAGCCCCCAGAACATCTCGGAGACGAGCACTCCCTCCCTGTCGATGTTGATGAGCAGGGTGGCCAGGGCATCTCGTTGCGGCTGGTCGAAGACAGCCAGGAAATCGGCGCCACGCACGAACGCGAGGGTGGCGACTTCGTTCGCGACGCTCAAGAAGGCCAGGGGCGCATCCATCAGGATCAGAATCACCATGAGGGTGGCCAGTTGGAGGTCAACCCCCTTGAGCAAGCGGTAGAGAGCCAACACGACTCCGATGAAGAGCAGCTCGGAGACGAACGAGACCACGATGTGAATTCGAAACAACGACTGATGAGCCAAAATGTTGCTGGCCGTCGCGGTAGCGTCCCCGGGCACGAACAGCTTGCCCGGCACATAGAGGAGGACGAACGGACCGGTGATCGCGACCAGCAGGTACAGCAATCCAGCGACTCGTGCTGTCTTCTTGATTGGGTGCATCGCTCTAACTCCTTTAATCGCCGTTGTCACCTTGATGATCGATGAGCTGGCTTCTCCGACGGTGGGTACTTGATCGAGTAGAAGGACGGCTGCCGGCCGCATGCGCCGACCTGGCCGTACGTTTCAGGGCGCTCCAGGTTTCGCAGGTATCGGTTGACCGAATGCCATGGTCCGAACTCTATCCTTTCAGCGAGTCCTTGTCAGCTTTCGCCCCATAGTAGTCCACAGTCTTGCGTCATGGGGAGTCAGGCGATTTCGGCCGAAAGGTCGCCTCCCGTTACGGCGCCACAGGGACCGACTCCAATGGGGGTGGGGACCTATCGGGTGAGGACCGATCGGTGGAATCAATGGGGGATTATGCGGCAAATTCTGGCAGGCGGACAGATGCGGTTGCACGGAATACGTCCCCTGATGCCGCAAGGAAACTCCCCCGGTCGCTTCGAACTCTGCCAGCGACTGGACCCGCTGCATATATACGGAAACCTCACTTTCCAACCTGCCAGCTAAACGGTCCTGCTCCACTTCCAGATCAAAACGATTTTGGAGATTGGCCCAAAAGAGCTCCGTGGTCCCGAAAAAGCGCGCAAAACGCAGCGCAGTATCGGCACTGATTGCCCGCTTGCCGTGAACAATCTCATTGACCCGGCGCGCGGGAACGGAGATCTCTTTCGACAGCCTGCATCATCAGCGCGAACACCCCCCAGCCCAGGTATTCACGCGTGTAAGCGGCGTAGCGCTCGGGTTCCGAGGTTAGTTTGGCTCGAACATCTTTCGCGAACTCGTCGTCGGGATT
>JAGVEK010000093.1 GCA_020058315.1 Candidatus Zixiibacteriota bacterium | reverse complement strand
TGGGGCAATCCTCACCGAGTATCCAGCGAATGACGCACCAGACGCGTAGCCCCGCACTGTCACTGACCCACCAATCCAATCTTGGGGGTGCGGGCGGTTGATGCTCACGAATATCTTCGGCAGAGAGGCGATCGCGCGTTCGAGATTGATCCGCCCCCAGCCGGTAAAACGATCGAAGCCCGGCAGATTGGCCCCTTCACCATACGGATCGACGAGGTCATCAGCGGTGGAGGTGAGGATTTGACGCACGCGCCTGTTGGACAGGCCCGGCGCAATCGATAGAAGCGCAGCCGCGGCGCCGGTTACATGGGGAGCCGCCATCGATGTTCCGGACGCGATATAGTAACGTTCATCAATCACGTGCACACCCGGCTCCCCACCTGCGGCGTAGAGGTCGGTTCCCACCGCACGCAGAGAGAGCACGTCCTGACCCGGCGCCACAATATCGATGGAATCATTGTAAGTGGAGAACGTTGCCAGCCGATCTTCGGCAGTGGTGGCGCCGACTCCGATCGTGACCGGGTAGCCGCTCGGATAGAAGAGAGTACCATCCCCAGAGTTGCCCATTGATGCGACGAGAACAACTCCGTGATTGTACGCATACTGCAGCGCGTCTTCCAGGGTTCGTGACCGATAAGCCCCGCCCCAACTCATATTGATCACCCGGGCTCCCCGCATCACGGCATAGTAGATAGCCCGCGAAGTCACCGAGAAGTAGGCATTGGGGAAGACCTTGATCGCGAACACGCGCGCTGAATCGGCCACACCGGCAACACCGATCCCGTTGTTTGCTTCGGCCGCCACGGTACCGGCCACGTGTGTCCCATGCCCGATCTGGTCACTGACGTCGTTGTCGTCAGCGACATTGATGGGAGTAGCACTCACATCCCCGGAGAAATCCCACCCGTAGATATCGTCGACGAAACCATTGTGGTCGTCATCAACTCCGTTGCCGGGTATTTCTCCAGTGTTGGTGTACAAGCGACCGGTGAGGTCCTCGTGGTCCGTCTCGATGCCGGTATCGACAATTCCCACAGGTATGCCGGCCTTCGTACCAGTGTAACTGTACGATGCCTGAAAACGGACATCCGCGCCGGGCTTTCCTGACAGGCTGGCGAGCGTATCATTATTATCACCGCTGATCCGCGCGACCGACCAATAGGGCTGCCCCATGTTTTCGAGATCCCACTGTCGCGGATAAAGCAGGTCGTTGGGCGCAGCATGCAGGGAGAATAGCCGATCCACCTCTGCATACTCGACCCAGGCGAGTGCTTCGAGGCTTCTTACCAGTTCATCTGCCGACACGCCGCTGTCGGGGGCCAAGATATATGTCCTGCGAGCCGGCAGGTCATCATCGGCGACGGAGCTGATCGCGGCGCCCGATGCGGGCCACAGAAGCTGAGTACGCCGTGCACCCGCAGCGGCCGCCCACTGGCGAACTTGTCCTGCTGATTTGCCCAGCCCGGTGGATCCAGTCTCCACGTATTCCGCGCGAACCTTGACGATGACGGCGTCACCGGCGGAGAAATCGCTTGATCGATGCGACGGCGACCCGCTGGCGTTTGTCCTGCCGGAGAGGAACGCGAGTATGAGGAATAGAACCGCGCTGTGGAGAATCCGTCGGCTTGACCTGATCATTGCATTGCGCCCGTCTGGCCAGGGTTCTGCGGGGTCGTGCGGGGAATCAATTGAGACCAGGGACGATCCAACAGTCCCGATGGTCAGTCTAAGTCTGGCACGGATTGCAGGCGCCCGGCCCGCCTGCAAACACATGGTCAATCAATGCGATGATCGAACACGTCATAGACGCGGTCGCAGTTGAAATCTCCACGGTGGATGTGTGGCGGGCAGTCGATTCGCCTGTCATCCACGGGTAATCGCCAATGGCGCGACGCATCAAGAGGGCCTTTCGATTCTGAGTTGGTCTCAAGAACAGGGATTGCAGGGTGGCGGGCCTCCTGAAAAGGCGAAATCGATCGCATAGATAACGTCGAAAACATCGATCACTATGTCGCAATTGAAATCGGCGCGCGTGGCATGAGGACAAATCGGATCGGTTGGCGCCGCCGGGGCTCCCGCGAACGCGATGTCGATGAGCGCTATGATGTCGAAGACATCGATGGCACTGTCTCCATTGATATCCCCATGATGGGTGCAGTCACAGGGATTGACTGAAATAGAACCCGGTGCGAAGTAGTTTGGATATCCGTCTTGATAATATGAGACCAGGCGCAATCGTGTGGCCGTTCCCAGCCAGGCGGTGTCGACCACAACCGACCCTCCCGGGATGGAATTGAACCCGGCCGTTACCCACAAATAAGCCACGATCCCCGAGCCGGCCGCCAGAGGCGGTGACCAGCCGCTGGGGTCGGCGTACATGGCATATCCGGCCTCTCCACCGGAGCCACCGAAAATCAGTTGCACACTCTCAAAAGTGGTTGCCCGGGGTCCGCGTGTCAGTGAGTCGATGAACAACGGTGTCGACCCGGAGAGGACGAACGGCAGGTAGATACTCTGCAGCGCGTGCGAATTGGAAATATACACGGGCAACGCCGCCTGCTCTCCCTTCGAGAGGCTAATGTGGCCGTACCAGACCGAGTCCACGGGAGTGAACAGCGATC